>WRHG01000001.1 GCA_009783365.1 Clostridia bacterium
AGGGGAGAACTACAACGCGCGGGACTTGATGGAATTTATTAGATTTCTGATGCAAGGCGGCGGAGAGGCGTATGAACGAGCCGTGAGCGCGGTCGCGGCCGAAGTCGAAAAACTGGCCGCCATCGCCTCGCCTCCGGGGAAACTGTCGCTTGGATCAAAAGTAGAGGAACTCGAGGCGCTGTGCGACGCGTATCTCGGCGCGAACGGCAGCCTGTTCGTCGCCAACGCCACAGCGGGATTCGAGATCGCGTATAAATACGCGAACCTGCGAGCCGGGGACGAGGTCATAGTGCCCGCGATAACGTTCATCGCCACGATCGCCTATCCGCTGTCGGTAGGCGCTAAGATCGTTTTCGCCGATGTGGACAAAAACACTATAAACATGGATCCGAAGGACGCGGAAAAAAAGATCACGCCCAAGACCAAGATGATCGTCCCGGTGCACCTGGGCGGATACCCGGTGGACATGGCGCCCGTAATGGAGATGGCCCGCAAGCGCGGCATACTGGTTCTGGAGGACGCCGCTCATGCTTTCGGCGCGGAGTACAGGGGAAAAAAGATAGGGACGATAGCGGACTTTACGGCCTTCAGCTTCCATGAGGTCAAGAACAACACATCCTTCGGCGAGGGCGGGCTCCTCGTGACCAACGTTGACAAGATTAAGCCGCACCTTAAACGCGCGCGGTTCTTAGGTCTGGATTTCAGCCGAAGCATAGAACACTGGCTCTATGACGTCACGGCCGTACCCGGCAAGTACGGGCCGTTTGTACCCGGCAACAGTTCCACCACGGAGATCGCCGCGCTGGGGCTCATACAGCAACTCAAGCGCTATGATGAGATACTGGCCAAACGCAGGGGGGCGGCGGCCTATCTGACAGAACGCCTTTCCGGCAACCCCGCGATCATACCGCAGGATATGGGAAGCGATGACCTCGTACCCGTTTTCCATCTGTATCAATTGCAGATCGATCCAGCCGCGGCCGGCGGCGACGCCCAGGCGTTCAAGGCGAAACTTACGGAGAAGGGCGTGACAAACATCCCGCACTTTGGCCCGCTGTACCATTTTGATATACTCAGAGAACTGGGATACAACCGGGAGGCAATCGCCGCCACATGCCCCGTATGTGAAGAGGTTTTCGCCAAACGGTTCACTCATCTGCCCATTTACGGACTCACACAGGAACAGCTCGCCTACATGGCTGACGCCATCCTCGAATCGGTGGCCGAACTGCAGGCCGGGAAGTAATATCCATTATTCCGCATCCGCAGTAACGCGGTTTCTGCCTCCTTGCTTACTTTGATACATATTCTCATCCGCCCTCTTCACAACGGATTCAACGGTGTCTCCAACCCGCGCCACCGTTATCCCTATCGACACCGTTACCGAAAGTGAAAGGCCTTCATGCTGAATTTCGGTTTCCTCCACCAGCGCGCGTATTTTATCACCGATCAGCAAGGTGTCGCGATCTTCCTTGATAGAAAATATACCAATAAATTCCTCGCCGCCCCAACGGCCAAACAGATCCGTATTTCTGATCATACCCATGATTGATTTTGAAACGTTAATAAGGACGGCGTCCCCGGCATCGTGACCGTAAGCATTGTTAAAATCCCTAAATTTATCGATATCGATAAAGATCACGCATAATTTGTTTTGATAGAGCGCCATCTCCCGCAGCCGCAAATCAAGAAAACTCTCGGCTTTTCTTCTGTTCGGAAGCTCGGTAAGCCCATCGTGCATCGCCGAGCTTGACAGTTGGGTAATCAACTCGTCGTCATAGATCACCAGCGAACTCGGCGTAAAAATTTCAATGGCTCCGACGATTTGATTGCCGTCTTTCACCGGGTACGTACGTACCGAAACAGCAATGCGGTGCCCCTCCTTGTTTCTCACAAAGACGTCGTGCTTCCGCTCCTGGCCGTCCATGAGGGTAAAATGGAGCGGACAAGCCGCCTTGCAAATCAAGTTGCCTTCGCCGTCAATATGTTTCAGCGGCGTGCTTTGGCAATTCCTACCCAGCACCTCTTCCTGACGATATCCCGTTATTTTTTCTGCCGCTTGATTCCAAAACGTAATGATTCTATCCGCGTTGATAAAATAGGCTCCTTCCCTTATATGATTGACAATTTCAAGATATAGGCTTTCGCGGTTCATCGGAAATCTTCTCCTTTGTCGGCAGCATTTTAGTCCTGGCCCTGCGGGCCTTCCGATTTCATAAAATTCGCAGCTTGGTTCCTGCAGACCGGGCAAATAAAATTCTCCGGCAAATGATCGCCCTCATAGAAATAGCCGCATACATTGCAGCGATAGCCGTTCAGAGGCGCACTCGCCCTGTCCGCCCCATGACCTTGCGTCTCGGAGCCCTTATCGCCTGCTCCTCCATTGGGAGAAGGGACCGGCCGCAGCGAGTATTCCGCCATAACGCCGTCAAGATCTTTCACGATGCCAGCGTCAATTAAGCCCTTGGATGACATATCGTAAAGAATTTGCATCGTTTCTTGATGCGTCCTTGCATCATGGTAAGGACGCGGCTCAATGACAGCCTGGTAGATATCAATACATGCCATCAAGCGGGCGTTAAAATCCAGCGCGTCTTCCGCCTTGCCGCGGGCATATCCGAGCCCGATCAGCTTCTCGTGATGATCCGCGGCCCAATTCCTGATTTGTTCAAAATCGGGTATTTCCCTAAGCCACTCAAGGGTTTTCTGGACATGCTGCTTGATAATCGTAAACTCTTCATCATCAAGCTTGCCCGGCTTTTCCAAGATCTCGGTAGGGACTGCGATCTTACCGATATCATGCAGCGATGCCGCGAGAAAAAGCGCGTTCTTCTCCCCCGGCTCGTATCCGTAATGTTCCGCCATCACCCAGGCGCGGTTGGCGATCTGGCTTGTATGCATATGTGTAAACACCGACTTGTAGTCGATAACGCGCGCGATGAATTCTCCGATGCGGACGACTCTGGGATCGGCAATATCCACATCCCAGCGGGGCAGCACCCGCTCGATGGTCTGCGCGATATTCTCGTCACGCAGCGTAGCCAGAAAATCTTCATCCAGAATCTCAAGCAGCGCTTCTACCGCAACCCGCGTCGAGTACATTTCGGCGCCGGATACGATTTGATCGCGTAAAGCCGACAGTTCGCCGGCCGGGACGCGCTGGAGGTGATATGTGGCATCCACAGCGTCCGCCGCGGCGATCAGCGCCGACTCCAGCGGAATTTCGTTTTCGCTCTTGTGAAACGGGCCGTTGCCGTCACCCCGTTCGTGATGATACAGCACAAACTTGTCAATATTGATCTTAAACGGCAGCCATGACACGTTTTCCTGCCCTTTCTCATTGTGAAGAACCATATTCCTCTCCTGCTGCGCGCCAGGTTTCTGCGACAAATGATATTCTGTCAGCGCGCTGTCATGAAACAGCCCGCAGGTGGCGATCGCGGAAATGGTTTCATCGTCATATCCCAGCTGTTTTCCCATGGCGCAGCATATAACGGCGACCCTCATGCTGTGGTTTTCGCTTGCGCCCAATTGCTCCTTTTCAATGACGTCGAACGCTTTCGAAAACATGATGCAAAGCTTGTCCATCGCAATTTTCATACAAGAGCCTCCTCTTTCTCTACCGCTTTCCTTACCGCTTTACAGGCGTGGATGATCCGTTCCTCCTACAGCGCCCGGCGATACAGCAATATCCCCGTCAGCCCGAGCAGCCTGGCGTGCTGCCGCCCGGCTTCTTCCCGGACGGCGGCCATGGCGTCCCTGGACACCGCCACGTCCTCCTTGGCCGGCACGACGCACAGCGTTAATTCCTTTGATGGGTCCAGTAAAATAACCGGTACGTCCCAGGGCTCCCCATTGTGAAAATGATCGGCTGCAAGCCTGCCGTCTTGATACAGGCCGGCTGCGTCCCCCTCGTACTCCACCCGCAGGAGGGAGTTTTCGCCGGTATGCACCTCCCGCCGGAAAACAGGCTGATCCCCCAAGCGGACATTCACAGTCAGACGTATAGGCGCGGGGGCGGGTAAGGAGACGGTATGGGGCAGCAGCCCTGGGGGATCGGTGATGATGCGGGCGGTCTTCTTTCGGGTATGCAGGATCAGGCCTTCCGGCCGTTCGTAGAGTTCGCCGTCTGTCCACGCGGCGAAGACGTTTCCCCTTCTGCGGAGCATGGTCATCCCATAGGCCCGGGAACGGCTCATAACCGTCACGCGGAGCGTCCCCTCCGGCAGGGGAATGACCCGCTCCTCCTGCCCGCCGCCGTTTACAAAGGCACTACCGTCCTCAAAGGAGAGCAGTCCGTGCTCCCCAAAATCCAGCAATGCAGGCATGCCCTCCAGGCGCATGCAGAACAGGTGGTTATCCGTCTCAAAAAGAATCTGCGCGGTGGCGTAACGCAGCGTGGCCCCCAGGTACCGGAACCCGAAGGGCAGTACGCCGCTTTCTCCAGAGTCCAAACCCAGCGCCGGGGCTCCGGGCCTCGGGATGGCGATTTCTTCTCCCTTCTCGCCATCCTTTGTCGTATACAGGGTCAAACGAAAATCCCGTTTGGAAAGCATGGGGGCGTGATCCTGAAAGTTATTGAGAAACAGGAAGCCCCTCTCCCCGTCGGAGCGGACGCTCCAACGCAAGCTCTCCCGATCTTCCGGGGAGCAGGCCGCGCCGCCGTCCCCCAGGCATACGGACATGCCCCGAAGCTCCTTTTCAAAGGTGGTGAGCGTCTGGTGCAGGGCCCGCAGTCTGTAATAAGATTCCCTGGGCTGAAGGTTCTCTCCCAGCGGAGCCTGAAAATCATAGGACAGCTGGGGGCACCAGTCCTCACAGAGGTACGGGCCGGGGTTGGTTCCTCCCTGGTACATATAATAGCCCACAAAATCGCAGCCCGAACCGGCTTTCACATTGGCCATGGCGTCCGCGCAATGAGGGTCTGCCACAAACCGGTACTGGTACGCCACCTGCATGCCCGCCCCCATCTCGCAGCAGGCAAAAGGGCGGGAAGCCGGGTCATAGCCGGGGTTATAGCTGTGATACCGCCTGCCCTCCGGGTTTCGGGCATCCAGGTATAAATACTCCCGGCTTAACGGATGGCGCGGCGGCTTGAAGTCGCTGCCCCTTCCGCTTTCGCCGGGGTCCTCCCTGACGGGGGCTTCGCCTTCCCGCAGGGAGGGTATCATCCATGGCATATAGGCGTATCCGCCCCAAAGCGGCAGGCAAAGGTGAGGAGCGCAAGCCGCGCCGCCCCAGGCGGTACAGGTGTAAAAGGGCACCGCCAAGCCGGCTTTTCGGCACAGCTCCCGCAGCTTTTCGAGGTATCGGTCCCCGTCCCGGGAGGCGTATACATACTCGTTTGTTCTGCCCCGGGTTGCCTCCCAGGGCGCCGAGGAATGCATGTACTCGTTATCCAGCTGGATACCCACCACCGGGCCGTCATCCGCAAAGAGCAGCCCCTCCACCTGCCCGGCGACTGCCCCGTACCAACGCCGGACCTGCGCAAGGAATCCCTCGTCCAGGCTGCGCACCCGGAAGGGCATGCCGTAAAGCCAGTCCGGCAGGCCGCCGTTGCGAACCTCCCCATGACAGAAGGGGCCTACCCGCAGGATCACGTACAGCCCCTGTTTCCCGCAAAGCTCCACAAACCGCCGCAGATTTCGCCGCCCGGAAAAGTTAAGGATCCCACGCTCCTCCTCGTGGTGTATCCAAAACACATAGGCTGATACGATGTTAACCCCGCCCGCCTTTGCCTTGTACAGAGCTTCTTCCCAGCATTCCGGCGCCAGCCTGGTAAAATGGATCTCCCCGCATACCCCAAAAACGGGCTGCCCCTCCGCCAAGAGCCCCAGGGAGTCAAAGCCGATCTCCCGTCCGGAGCGGGAACGGCCCCCAAAGCCCACTGGAAGCGAGGCAGGCTCATGGGCCGGTCTCAGCTGAACCGCATGGTCCATCTTTACTACGCTTACCCCTTCACGGCGCCGCCGGTGATGCCTTCCACATAGAAGCGCTGCATGATCAAAAACAGGATGGAAATGGGGATGGAAACCAACAGGCCGCCGGCGCAGAACCGGGCGAAGTAAAAGTTGATCAAGGTTCTGTCCAGCATGGTATAAAGGCCGATGGCTACCGTAAAATCCGAAGAGATACCGGAGTTCAGGATGATTCTGGCGAAAATGAAATCCATCCAGGGCATCAGGAAGGAACTAATCACCGTATAAACGATGATGGGTTTGGACAGAGGGATGACGATCCGAAGGAATATTTGAGCCTCGGTGGCGCCCTCCAACCGGGCGGATTCCCGTACGGATATAGGCGTGGTGTCAAAGAAGCCTTTCGCGATCAGGTAGCCCAAGCCCGCGCTGCCGGAGTAGACGATGATGAGGCCCAGGTGGCTGTTGGTCAGCCCCAGGGATTTGATGATAAAGTACACCGCAATCATGGAGAGAAAGCCGGGGAAGAGGTTGAGGACGACCGCGAAGTTCATCAGGGGCTTGCGGGCGGGAAAGCGCATGCAACTCATGGCATAACTAACCATAAGCACCAGCGTGCTGGAGATCAGGCACGTAAAGATGGCGATAATCAGGGTGTTGGAGAACCATATCGGAAACTGGGCCACCGTGTCCGCGCCGAAGAGCAGAAGCTCAAAATTCTTGAGCGTGTAACCCTGCGGGAAGAATTGGGTGACGTTAATGCCCGGATCCGTACTAAAGGCGGTTACAACCAGCCAAAGGATGGGAACGAGCCAGAAAACGGCCAAAAATGTCAGCACGGCGTGGCGGCCCACCAGTTTCAAACTTTTCATTGAAACATTTCCTCCTTGTCGCCCTTGGTGAGCCGCCGGAAGGCAAACACCGTGAAGAACGCGCAGATCACAAAGATCAGGATGCCGATTACCGAGGCCATCTTGTAGTTATAATACTCCTGGGTGAGCCGGTAGAGCCAGGTAACCAGCAGGTCTATCTCCTTGGCGTTGGAGTTGGCCAAAAACTGATCGTTGGTGCGGTATACATCCTGGGTGAGCAGGTAGATGATGTTGAAGTTGTTGATGTTAGCCACAAAGGAGGTGACCACATAGGGCCCGGTCACAAAGCGGACGTAGGGCATGGTGATGTGACGGAAGTTCTGGAAGGAGCTGGCTCCGTCAATGCGGGCAGCCTCCGTCAGATCCGCCGGAATATTCATCAACACCCCCGTGGCGATGAGCAGCAGGTACGGTACCCCCACCCAGACATTAATGAGGATGATCATCACCCGGGCCCAGGTGGGATGGGTCAGGAAGGGCACGTAATTAAGCCCGGCAGGTACCAGGCCGATGTTTTTCAGCGCGTCGGTGATGCCCATGTTGGCAAAGATCGTATTGACCACGCCCTGGTTGGCGAAAAAGTTGCGCACCAGCAGCAACGAAACAAACTGCGGCACGGCAATAGCCACAACAAATAGGGAACGCCACATCTTTTTCAGCCTGGTCTTCCGGTTGTTGATGAACATGGCCAGCAGAATACCGCCGTAATAATTGGTAAACGTGGCGAAAAACGCCCAGATCAGCGTCCAGACAATGACGACGGAAAAAGCGTAGCCGAAGGTCACGGTGACGGAACTGGTGAAGATGGTTTTGAAATTAGCAAACCCCGCCCAGGTAAACAGATGCGTGGGAGGCATATGGGTCTGGTCGTAATTGGTAAACCCCACCAGTATCATCACCAGCAGGGGGATGACGGTCAGCAGCATCACGCCCAGCACAGGCAGGGATAGGAGGGTCATATGGAACTTATGGTTCACATATTCCCGCAGATCCTCCCGGAAGGTATTGATATGTTTTCCCCTGCGCTTCAGATCGCAGAGCCTTTTCGCCCCGTGAAGGCCGCGCATATAAAAAATGATCCCCGCCAGGATTACCACGATGCCCAGCAGGCTAAAGAGCAATATTTTAAAGGAGTGGTCGTAGTTGTTTTCCACGTTTGTCATGGTTTCCAGGTTGAATTCCACCTGGCGCACAACGGAACCCAAGGTGTCAAATTTTAACAGGTAAGGCCAGAAAACCGCCGGCAGACTCCACAGCAGCAGCCCCTGCAGCAGCCCCACCAGAGCTCCTTTCACGATCTGCCCCCGGGCAAAATATCCTGCGGGCATAAAAAGAAGCGAAAACCGGACCGCCCAATCCCCATCCCGGACATCTTCATAAAACTGCCGGAAGGGTTTAGCCAGGAGGCGGCCAAGGTTTTTGAACCTGTTTTTTTTGAATGGTCCGGGCGGGCCTGCGGGTCCTTGGGCGCCATCATTGAGATGGGCCCGGCTTTCCAAGGTCTGCTCAGGAACCATTGGCTTTCCCTCATTTCCAGTGTCTTGGCCCCTGCCGCCGGCGGAAATTGATCCACAGGACATCGGGGCGGCCATGCCGCCCAATGAGTAACGACAATGCCGTTTTCCATCATTACAAGCGTAATGAAGCAATCCGTCACATATGATGATCATTGGATGCAATTGCTATGACAACGGCCATCAGCAGGGGGCTCACGGGGGGACAATGTCCCCCCGTGAGCGCTAAGGGGCTACTCTACCGGCGCGGTAATGCCTGCCACCAGGTTGTCCAACAGGGTTTGCAGGTCCGTATTATCCGGATTGCCGTTGTACATGATGGAGCCGAAGGTCTCCGTGGGCGCCCAGTAGTTGCCGCCTACCCTCTGGATGGTGGCAAACTGGGCCTGTTCCGCCAAGGCCGCGATAGCCGGGGAAGCCTTCACCGTTTCAGAAGATCCCGCTTTCACGTTAGACGGGCCAAGGCCCCGCTTCTCAAAGCGCGTCACCTGGTTCTCCTCGTTGGTCAGCCACTCCGCCAGCAGCATGGCGTAGCCTGTTTGCTTGGAGTAGGCACTGACGCCCACCAGCTTACACCCGGCAAAGGAAGCCATCTGAACCTGCTGCCCTGCCACGGTATACGCGGGCAGCTTGGTGGCGGCATAGTTCTCTCCCCATGCCTCCTCGGCCACCTGAGCATTCCATACGCCGTTAACCCCGGCGATGATACTGCCGTCCTTAATACCGCTGACGAACGCGCCATCGTTGAGGCCGATGAAGCCCGGATTGGCCGTGACGGCCAGCAGCGCCTCCACCACATCTACGCCCCGCAAGGGGGTATCAACTGCGTTCCAGTCACATTGGTTCGTAGATCCATCCTCCGCCAGCTTCATCGTTAAGCCCGCGCCGCTGAAGAAGGAATAAAGGTACCAGCCGCTGTCCAACTGCATGGTGATCTTCTTGCCGCTGGCCGCCGCCACTTCCATCATCCTGTCCAGGCTCTTCACGTCCTCCTCGGTGAAGTAGGACTTATCGTAAAACATGAAGTAACCATTGTCCGCGGTCATGGGGTACGCGAAGAGTTTGCCGTCCTCGCTGGCCGCCTGTACAGCCGCCGCATTCGGGCCGCCGTTTGCCTCAATCACGGTTTCGGGATTCAGCAGCACCTCCTGCAGAGCGCCCGCCATCAGCAGCTCGTTCAACTGGTCGTCCGCAAAGGCGAACACGTCCGGAGCCGACTCCAGGTCCGTCAGCACCGTGTCCTTTGCGATGGACTCGCTGCATACGCCCAAGGTCACTTCAAAGTTTTTGTCCGGATTGGCCTCCTTGAAGGCCTCAATCATCCCGCCCAGCATGGCCTGGTCCTCTTCCGCGCCCCATACCGACAACTTGATAACATCCTCCCCCAGGGCCATTGTCACCGAAAGGGCCAGCGCCAGCGCCAATAATAGAGACAATCCTTTTTTCATTTTCATCACACCTCCGTATTGATTTGTTACAGCTGTATACCCTGTTCCATTGACCCCATGATAGCGCATCCACGCCGGAATGTCAACCGGGCGGCAGGTCCGTTCCGCGCTTGTCCCCATTGTTGCGATGCGGTATAATCATGGTACGATACTGCTGCGCCGGGCGGCAAAGTTCCGTTGGGGAGGTGATCTCATGGCATCCATCTACATCAATAACGGCGTTCGTCCCCAAGCCATGACCCGGGAACTGCTGGAAGCGGCGGGCGTGGCAAAAAAACTGAGCCCAACGCTGAAGGTGGTCATCAAGCCCAACCTGGTGTTGGCGCGCCCCGCGGTTGAGGGAGCCACCACCCACCCGGAGGTGGTGGAAGGCATCGTCCAATTTCTCAAGGACTGCGGTGTTTCCGACATCACAGTGGCGGAAGGCTCCTGGCTGGGGGGCGACACCCGCCGGGCATGGGAGGTCTGCGGGTACGCCGCCCTGGCCAAACAATACGGCCTGCGGCTCATCGACACCAAAAAAGATCGCCTGGTCACCCGCAAGCTGGCCGGCCTGACCCTTTCCCTCTGCCAATCAACCTTGGAAGCGGATTACCTGATTAACGCGCCCGTCCTGAAGGCTCATTGCCAAACCCTTATGACCTGCTGCCTAAAAAATCTAAAGGGCTGCATCCCCGATTCCGAGAAGCGCCGCTACCACACCCTGAGCCTCCATGAGCCCATCGCGGCCCTGGCAACGGCCATCCGGCCCGATTTGCACGTGGTAGACAGCCTATGCGGCGACCTCAGCTTTGAGGAAGGTGGCAATCCCGTTCCCACCCATCGCATCCTGCTGGGCTTCGACCCGGTGCTGCTGGACTCCTACGGCGCGGCGCTCATGGGCATTGATCCCGAGGAAATCAGGTACCTGCGCCTGGCTCGGGATTACGGGGTGGGCCGCTTTGCCGGCCCGGATACCCGTGTCGCGGAACTCCACCCGGAGGACCGGCCCAGAGGGCGGGCGCATACCGGCCGTACCGCCCAACGCTATACCGCCCATATCCATGAGGATTCCGCCTGTTCCGCCTGCTACGCGGCGCTGATTTATGCGCTGCACAAGATCGGCGCCTCCCACGTACGCGGGCCGATCCACATCGGCCAGGGCTTGCGGGGCAAAACCATCAGCGGCGTGGGTGTGGGCAACTGTGCCCTGGGGTGTACCCACAGCCTTCCCGGCTGTCCTCCCAAAGGCCTGGACATTGTAACATTCTTGCGGAATTGCGATGAATGATAAGGGGGTTTCTCTCCCCTTTACCGGAACCTCCTGACGGGTAACTGCTTGCGCCGGCGTGCAATCGCCCCGCGCACCCGGCAAAGCCGGGCCAAACAATTACAGTTCCGCTACGTTATGCCGATTCATGCGTAACATCGTCCGCGCTTCCGCCAGCAACGCTACTCTTTCATTTTCTATCTGTTCCCCGATTACCAGTTCCAAAAGACGTCGTAATACAGCGCCTATTTCAGCCCCTTCCGGCACTCCCATCGCCAGCAGGTCCCTGCCGCACACCTCCAAATCTTTTAAAGCAAAGCACTGGCCCCGCAGAATTACGTCGTCCAAGATCTTTCCTATTTCATCAAGCGTCCGCAATTTCCCATGCCGACAGCGAATTTCCTGCGCCATCGCATCGGCCCTTTTCACATGAATCAGCTTCCTGACCCTTGCCTCCCCTATTCTGTTCAGCCAGCCCTTGATATTTCTGCGATCCGGCAAGATCTCCGCATCATGGTACAGAACCAGCTGCGTAACCGTTTCTGTGGTATCCCTGTCATATTTCAAACGCGTCAGGATTTCTTTCACCCTCTCGGAACCCACCCGCGGATGACCATGAAAGCGGCCGATTCCATCCTCTTCCGTATAGCACTCAGGTTTGGCGATATCATGCAGGAGCATGGCAAGGCGGATGGATACATCCTTCGCCGCGTTGTCGACGCTGACCAGTATATGGGTCATCACGTCATAGCAGTGATGCGGATTGTGCTGTTCAAATCCAATGGCGGGTTCCAGTTCGGGAATTATGGCGGTTAGGACCGGCATGTGTTTAAGCAACAGGCCGCCGGCGCCGTCCCCGACGATGAGCCTGTTCAGTTCACCGGCAATCCGTTCCGCCGAAATAGTACCGAGCAGATTTTTCCGGTCAAGCATTGCCGCCGAAGTGGCGCTGTCAATCGTAAAACCAAGCTCTGCCGCGAGTCGCAAGGCCCTCATGATCCGCAGCGCATCTTCCCCAAATCTTACTCCCGCATCTCCTACGCATCGGATAACGCCGGCTTTCAAATCCCTCATGCCGCCAAAAAAGTCCACTGTTCCACGGCTTGGGTGATACGCCATTGCGTTGATCGTAAAATCCCTGCGGGACAAATCCTCCCGCAGACAGCTGACAAACGTTATCCGGTCCGGACGGCGGCAGTCCGAGTACGGGCCGTCAACACGATACGTCGTAATCTCAAAAGGCTGATGGCGAATCATCAAGGTAACCGTGCCGTGCTTCAGCCCGGTTTCAATGATATGATGCGCTCCAAAGATATTTAAGGTTTTCGCTGGCGGCGCCGGCGTGCAGATATCCCAGTCTTTCGGTTCCTTTCCCAAAAGACCGTCCCTGACGCAGCCGCCTACCGCATAGGCGTCATACCCGTTGGTTTCAAGCGTATCGATAATATACTCTACTTCACCGGGCAATCGAATGGACATGCGATCACCCTCTTCGCCTCAGCCTTCCATCATCCGGGCGGCGAAAGCGTCTATGCGAGCTTGATCCGCCGTATCCATAGGCTCGCATTTGCCGGTAACCATGCGGAGGATGGCGCGTTCGAAAAACGAAAGTTTCGCCGGATCTACGATTCCGCCCAGCCAGTCCTTAACCTTGGCGGCGGCTGTCAGTACCGCGGGCGCCGCTTTTTCCAGCGCCGCGCCGCAGGCATCCTCACTCATCCCCGAAAGATACAGTCCCAAAGGCTTTTCGGCCAATACTTCTTGGTGCCGGGTCAGGAAATCCCGCATTTCCTTACGCAGCATGCCCGCGTACACAGAACCGCCCACGATTACCCGGTCCGCCGCCTCCGGCGGGAGAATTCCCCGCCCGGCAAGGTTCACCGTATCAGCATCCCCCAGAGCCCGGGCCAGCCGTTTCGCGATCTCCTCCGCAGCGCCATGCTTGGTAGCGTAGTAAATAATGATTTTCATCGTACACCTCCTTCATCTTAGTCGTCCGGGGCTGATGTAAGACCGGCAGTAAAATGATAAAGATATCCCTATTCATTTTACCCCCTATCCAGCCCATTCCGCCTCTCCCCCCGACGCCCGGCAGATTGCCGCCCGCCGGCAAGGCGTCCCGCCCGGGTTGCCCGTCCATGCCAGCAGGGGCAGGGCGGCGGCGGCCACCGGTAGGAAGTAACGGAAATAGTCGTTCACCGGGGAGAGCAGGCAAACCGCAAAGCTCAGCGCCGCCGGGGCAAAGGCCGTCAGTCCCCGCCACCGCCTCTGCCTCCCCATGCTGAAGGCCGCCGCCGCCAGCGTCCAGGTATAGGCCGCGCAGATATAGAGGACCGACAGCCCCGGAACATGCCGCAGCCCGCGAATAGCCATGGCCGCGAACCTGCGGAGGCTTTCAGGCATCGCATACGACGCTTGCACATTCAGGTTGGCCGCGATTTGCGGGTGCATTTCAAATACAAAGCGGTTCCCCGCTTGATTATTATAGGTTTTCCCTTCCAACTTGGGGAGGAAAGCATAGTAGGCGCTGTTTCCTGCCACGAAAGCCTCCGCGTATGTGAGGGGGTACTTGCCCATCATGGCGAGCCAGTCCCGCAGGTAAGGTTCCAGCGCCGCCCTTTCCGCCGGGGCTCCCTGGCCGTATTGCCGAAAGGTATACTTTACCGGGTCCGAAATCCAAGGCTCATATAGTTCCGGCAGGCGCTTCGCGTCCAGCACCCTGTCGATGGCGGCCCATTCCTCGGGGGTGACTTGCCGATCCCGAAGCACCCGGGCGCTTTGCTGAAAGCAAACGGAATACAGGCCGCTGGCCTGCTCATCCCGAATGCCCAGGGCAGGGAGTAACAGGCTGGAAAAGCCCAACGCCAACGCCAACGCCGCCCCGAGGGCTCCGCCGATTCGCAGCCTTTGCCTGCCCTTTGCCCCCAAGGCTGTCACAAGGACTGCGGTGGGAAGCGCCACATAAACGCCGTTGCTCCGCAACAGGCAGCACAACAGCGCCGATCCGGCCAGGAGCAGCAGATCACGCCGTTTCATAAGGGCCGGACCTCGAAGGGCGGTTATAACCTGAAGGGTCAGCACCAACACCGCCGCCGTGTAGAGGGTATCCTTGCACACAAACTGAGCGTAACTGCCCCAGATGGGCGCAAGCCCAAAAAAAGCAAGCGCCGCCCACTGCACCCAGCGGGCGGCGCCCATAGCGCGGATGCGGGATACTGCCAGTCCCAGCGCCAGCGCCAGCGCCGCCGTCTGCAGCAGCATAAACAGCAGCACGCCCAGATTGTCATTGGCAAGGAGCCTTCCCAGGGACACGCACGCCCCCAGCAGCCAGGTGGTAAAAACCGGGTGCCATGTGTCCATTGGCCGGAGGCCGAAAAACTGAGCCAGCATCTCCCCCATATCCCAGCTTAAGGTGCCGGGGAAAAACACCAGCAGGTACGGAAGCCAGCAAAGCCCAAAGAACAGGGCGAAGCACAATGTAGGCCGGGCCCGGCAGAAGGCGGGCAGGCGGCTTGAAACCCATTTCCCTTCACCTTTTTCAACCCGTGTTCTCCGGCTCCACAAACCCATGCGCACGCTGTGATCCAGCAAGGCCGCCGCCGCCGCCATGGGAAGGCCCTGCCCGACCACCCGCAGGGCTGCCAGGCACAGCTGGGCCGGGTTCCGCAAAAAACCCCAGGTGTCATAAGCGAAAAGGGTTGTACCCAAGTAGTTGGATACGCCGAAGAGCAGCCCCAAGCAGAGGGAGCCCCAAGCCCACCGAGGCCGAAGCCGCCGGGCACGCCAAAAAAGAAGGGCCAGCGCCGCCCCCAGCGCCGTCCAAAGCAGGCTAACGGATGCAGCTGGAGGAGCGCTTAAGCCCGTATAGCCCTCCGTACCTACCTGAAACGCCATGGCGCACGCCATGCCAAGCACCGTGCATACCAGCCCTTCAACGGCTTTCCTTTCAGGCTTCTTGGGCAAAGCCCGACCTTCAACGTTCATCGTGTTTTTTGGCCTCCCCAGGCCCATCAACCCTGCCGGGCGCGCAGCGCAGCAATCTTAGCAGGTTCAGGTCAACTTCAAACTGCTGGCGGTGTTTCCTGGCCACGGTGTCCAGCACCAGACCGCAAACCAGCATCAACAGCGCCAGCACCCACAGCACAGCCGCTACAATCAGGGTGGGAAAACGGGGCACAAGCCCGGTGCTGAAGAACTCCGCCAGTACCGGAACGAAAAGGCCTACGCCCGTTGCCCCGAAAGCCAACCCGAACAAGCCGAAGAAGCTCAGCGGCCGGTATTCCTTGTACAGGCGCGCAATGGTGCGCAGCACCTTCAAGCCGTCGCTGTAGGTATTCAGCTTGCTGGGGCTGTCAGCCGGCCGATCCCGGTAGCTCACAGCCACGCTCCGCACGTGCAGGTTTTTGTCCAGGGCGTGGATGGTCATTTCCGTCTCAATTTCAAAACCCTTGCTCAACACCGGGAAGCTCTTGACAAACTGATGGCTGAAAGCGCGAAACCCGGTCATGATGTCGGGTACGCCGCCTCCAAAAATAACGTTCACCATCCGCCTTACCAGCCGGTTTCCAAGATTGTGAAAAGCCCTCGTATTCTCCGTGTAATACGTGGCGGAAAGCCTGTCACCCACCACCATGTCCGCCTGCTTTTCCAGCACCAGGTTTGCCATTTCACCGGCGCTTTCCGCCGGATAGGTGTCGTCCCCGTCGGTAATCAGGTAACAATCCGCCTCAATGTCCCGGAACATGGAGCGGATCACGTTGCCCTTACCCTGCCGGTATTCGTAGCGCAGGATAGCCCCCGCCTGCCGGGCCAATTCGTCCGAGCCGTCCGTGGAGTTGTTGTCGTACACATAGATATCCGCTTCCGGCAGGTTCGTCCTAAAATCAGCCACCACCTTGGCGATGGTTTTGCATTCGTTGTAGCATGGGATAAGAACCGCTACTTTGCCGCTCATCTTCTACCTCCGCTGGGTGCGCTGAAAAAGCATTCTGTTCAAAAAGCATATCACCCGGCTGTTCTTTTGTCAAATTCACGTTGTCTGCCGGATGGTGTGGTATGATGGAGATGGGGAGAAAATGACATCCATCTATGCTCCGCCCGAATCCCTCCCCCGGGGAGATTAACGTGAAACGATTTCGATTGCTGCCCCTCTGTTTTTCTCTTTGCCTGGCTGTCGGCGTGAACGGAATCGCGGCGGGCGCCGCCGTCTTTGACGCCGCCGATGTAGCCCCCCCGCCGCCAAAGCCGCATATCTACCTTGACGGCAACTATACCTATGCCCTGACCAATGGGCAGGCAAGCATTGCAAAATATCATGGCGACGCCGCCTGGCTGGCGATCCCGGATCAGTGGAACGGTATACCGATTACCGCAGTCGGCGAAGGCGCGTTTTATGCGCGGGGCGGGCTCACCGCGGTTACCATTCCCAGCAGCATCACGTCCATCGGCCCGTATGCCTTCTGCGGGTGCGACCGTTTACACAGCGTATTGATCCCCTCCGGCTGTACCTCCATCGGCGTCGGCGCGTTCTCTGTCTGCGCCAGCCTGGCACGCATTAACGTCATGCCGGAGAATCCCGCATATGCTTCCGTAGACGGCGTACTTTTTAGTGCGTCGCAGACGACGCTTGTGGCTTATCCGGCCGGCCGCGACGGCAGCGTATACGTCATTCCGGAAGGCGTCCGGCATATCGGCGGAGGCGCGTTCTCCGGCTGCAACCGGCTGGATCGCCTTTCCCTCGCGGAGGGTGTCTCCCTCATTGACGAATACGCTTTTTCACTGTGTTCTCAGCTGGAGAGTATAACCATCCCCGGCAGTTGTTCTTCCATAGGCGCATACGCCTTCTTCCGCTGTGACCGGCTGCAGCGCGTAACAATCCGCAGCGGCTGCGCTTCCATTGGCAACAAGGCATTCTATGATTGTGAAAATCTGTCCCAAATCATCATCCCGGACAGCGTGGCGTGTATCGGCGAAGGAGCGTTTACCGGTTGCAAGAACCTCACATTCACGGTCTCCGAGGGCAGCTGCGGGTTGGCTTACGCCCGGGAAAACAACATTTTGTATACCATTGCCCCTTCATGCCCGGGATATGATAATAATGAACCCGGATCAACATAGTGCTTCCCTGACCGGCGTCTTTCTGGTATAATGATTGATCATAGCATCCCCGTGATTCGCGCCCGCCCGTTTCCCATTTCTTCCCATGAAAGGATGGTTACTCATGAAGCGTATCGCTGTTTTATTCCTTGTGCTCCTGCTGATCCCCATTGGCCTTGGCGCCGGGGCGGAAGCCTCAGATCCGGCCGGCATTAAAGCCGCCGTAGAAGGCTTCCTCACGGTTGAAATGGAACGCCAGGCAAGCCTTGCCGCAACCGAATGGGAGCGTTATCTTTACGCTCAGGGCGTGGCCGAGGTTGATGTGAGCCTGGCAAAATTCGACATCACCAAGGAAAAGCCCCTGACCGTAAACTTCCTAATAGCAAGCGGCCAGCCCGACCTAAAGAACCGGCCTCCCTATCAGGGCGACCCCGCGCCTTTCCTCCAGGGCGTCGTTCAATCTATGGGCACGCGAAATGTGAAAGCCAAATTGAACCTGCTGATCACAGAGCAGGACGGATACCTGGTCTCCTACGCCAAGGGCGCGGAGGCCGCCCTGCAAAAAACCGTGAAGGGCCTGGCCACCAAGGCGCAAAAAGCCGTAGATGATAAAAAGCTGCTGGCCGCCCTTACGGATTACCTGATGCCCAGCCCAATCATCATGCCCAAGAAAGCGCCCGCCAACCTGGCCTTGGAAGTCAAAAACCTTGCCTATGACGCCTTTTTGCAGCGTAACGGCCTCGACCTTGATAAAAACCGCTTTCTCGGCGCAATGCTCTATGGAATCAAAGACCCGAAGCTGGTTACCACCTTTGGCCCAGAGAAGCTGGTGCTCGAGTATACCGTTCCCTTCTTCTCCACCCAGATGCAGACCACAGCCGACAACCAATGCGAAGAACTGGCTTACGACCGAAAAGCCAAGGAGTATACCAGCGACGAGCTGATCACCCAATATGCGCGCCAGTTGGAAAAGGACGTGGTAGCCTACCGTTACGGAAAAAAGACCGATGTGAATGAAACCTACCAGTTCAGCCTGCTGGACCTGCCCAAAAACCTGACCCCGGCGGATTTCTATCAGCATGAAACAGATGACGTCAACCTTTCAGGCGTCATCTTCGGTCTCATGATTGGAAACACCGTGGAAAACTTCCCCGACTATCCCGCCATCCGCAACCCCTCCAACGGGCATGTCACCGGCACGAACAGCGGCACAAAGGTAAAGTTCCAGGTTGGTGACAAAGACGAGTTTAACCGGTGCATCAGCGTATATGATATGTCGGACCGGCGAATCTCCGTAACCTACCTGGCCGCAGGTAAAAAAACCTCCGTCCGCATCCCCGAGGGTAACTACTACTTCGTCATCGGCGTCGGCAAAGCATGGTACGGCCCGGAAAACCTCTTTGGCCCCGCCGGCTTCTATCAAAAGATGGGACCCGTTGAAATCAAAAGCAAACGCTGGGTTCATACCTATACCTTTAACGCCAGGGAAAGGGACCGGGGAAAACCCGTCGACTCCGGTTCGCTTGGTTTCGGGGAGTGGTAAACGGCCGGTAAAAAGCCCCGACAAAAAGGACCGGCCAAGCGGTAAGCCTGGCCGGCCTTTGTACGTGAGCGCATGAACGGGAGGCAGGGAACCCCTTCCTCCCATCGCATCATATTCAAGGAGGATCCTCCCTATGCCGACGCCCCTCATGCCCGCATCCGCTCAAAAGGGCCACATGCTGGCCCTTTTCTCCGTTGTGGTTTGGGGCGCCACATTCATCTCCACCAAGGTGCTCCTAAAGGACTTCCGCCCTGTGGAAATCCTGTTTATCCGCATCTCTCTGGCCATCCTGGCTTTATTCATCGCCCGGCCAAGGTTCCTCACCCTACGGAACCCACGGCATCACCTGCTTTTCGCGGGCGCCGGCCTCTGCGGGGTCACCCTCTATTTCCTGTTTGAAAACATGGCTCTTACCTACACGTACCCTGCCAATTGCAGCGTCATCATCTCCACCGCCCCGTTCTTCGTGGCCATGGCGTCCCATTGGTTTGTAAAAAGCGAGCGGATCCGCCTGTCCTTTATCATAGGCTTTGCGGTATCCATGGCGGGAATATGCCTGCTCTCCTTTAGCGGTCAAGCCCTGCGCCTCAACCCTCTGGGAGATCTGCTGTGCGTACTGGCCGCTATGAGCTGGGCCGGATATACCGTTTTTCTTAAAAAAATCGAGGCTTACGGATATGACATCCTGATGGTCACACGCCGTGTATTTTGTATGGGACTGTTGTTTCTGCTGCCTTTCCTGCCCTTTGCGGGCTTCTCGCCAAGCTGGCCGGACCTGCTGAAACCCCTCAACCTGCTTAATCTCCTCTTTCTGGGGCTGGGCGCCAGCGCCCTTTGTTTCGTCACCTGGAATACCGCCGTAAAACTCATCGGCCCGGTGAAAACCAGCGTGTATATTTATCTGAGCCCCGCCGTCACCATCCTGGCCGCTTTCCTCCTCCTGCGGGACCCTCTCCTGCCCATGGCCCTCCTGGGCGCCGCCCTCACGCTGGCCGGATTGATCATTTCCCAGCGCCGGAGGTAACGGGAGATATCTCGGTATTCTTTATTAACGGTTTGAAAGGATGATACCATGAGAGAAAGAATTCGAATATGGGGCGATTCGCTTCTTAAGGGCGTCGTGTTCGACGAGTTGCGTAACCGCTACACGATCCTCAAGGACAATTGCATCAGTAAGCTTAAGGGCATGTTGCCTTTTCCTGTGGAAAACTACTCGCGTATGGGCTGTACCGCCGCCCAAGCCCTTGATTTGGTAAAAAACGAACCCCTTACCGGCGGCGGGCTGGCGCTCATCGAGTTCGGCGGCAATGATTGCGATATGGATTGGCCTGCAGTGGCCGCCAACCCCAAAGCTGACCACCAGCCCAAGACGCCGCCCGCAAGGTTTGCCGCCCAGTTGGAAGACCTGGTTGCACGCACGCGCGCCGCCGGAATGGAGCCTATGCTGGCCGTACCCACCCCTCTGTTCGCGCCCCGATATTTCAATTGGGTAACTCGCGGGCTGGATTCCGCCGCCGTGCTGGCCTTCCTGGGCGACGTGCAGCGCATCTACCGCTGGCAGGAACTGTATGCCTTCGCGGCGCTGCGCACAGCCGCCGCGTTAAACTGTTCCATTTTAGACCTGCGCACGCCATTCCTTGAACGAAAGCACTACGAGAACCTGCTCTGCATCGACGGCATCCATCCCAACGCCGACGGCCACGCGCTGATGCTGGAAACCATCAAAACCGCTTTGTGCTAGGCATTTCATGGCTGCCTGCCAATATAGGCAAGGATTCCGCCGTCCACATAAAGGATATGGCCGTTGACAAAATCTGAGGCGCCAGAGGCCAAAAATACCGCCGGGCCTTTCAGGTCCTCGGGGGTACCCCAGCGCGCCGCCGGCGTTTTGCCGAGAATGAATGCATCGAAGGGGTGGCGGCTGCCGTCCGGCTGCCGCTGGCGCAGCGGAGCCGTCTGAGGCGTTTCAATATAGCCAGGTCCAAGGCCATTGCACTGAATATTAGCTCCGCCAAACTCACTGCAAATGTTCCGCGTCAGCATCTTCAAGCCGCCCTTGGCCGCGGCGTAGGCGGATACCGTCTCGCGCCCCAGCTCGCTCATCATGCTGCATACGTTGATGATTTTCCCGTGGCCCTTCCGAATCATGCCGGGAATGCACGCCTTGGATACGATGAACGGCGCGTTCAGGTCCACGTCCACCACCCGGCGAAAATCCTCCGCGCCCATCTCCAGCATGGGAACGCGCTTGATGATGCCCGCGTTATTCACCAGGATATCAACGGCGCCCGCCTCTTTCTCGATACGCGCCACCATGTCCCGGACGGCGTCTTCGTCGGTTACGTCACATACATAACCGCGTGCAGTAACGCCGGCCTCCCGGTATGCCGCCAGGCCCTGATCTACCAATTCCTGCCCAAGGTCATTGAACGCGATGGAGGCGCCCGCCTCTGCCAGGGCGGACGCAATGGCAAAGCCAATGCCGTAGGACGCGCCGGTGACCAGCGCTACTTTACCTTCCAGCGAAAACAGGTCTTTCATGTATCTCACCTCGTCAGCGAATGTCCGCAGTCCGTACGCCGTCCATATCTTCAAAGACGATGTTTTCGCCGCCCATGGCCCAGATGAAGGCGTAGCATCCGGTTCCGCATCCCGCGTGGATGCTGTAGCTGGGGCTAATGACCGCCTCTTCATTCCGCATTACGATATGCCGTGTCTCGCCGGGCCGGCCCATGAAGTGGAACACCGCGTTGTCACCCTCCATGTCGAAGTAGGTGTAAACCTCCATCCGCCGCTCATGGGTGTGCGCCGGCATGGTGTTCCACACGCTGCCCTCCTCCAGGATGGTAAGGCCCATGGAAAGCTGGCAGGTAGGCAATACATCAGGATGGATGAACTGGTTGATGATTCGCTTGTTGGCCGTTTTCTGATCTCCCATCGGCTTTTTGGCGGCGTCTGCGATGGAGATGAGCCGCGTCTCGTAACCGCAGTGAGCCGGGTAGGAAACGCCGTAAAACTTAGCCGGGTTTTCCGCGTCATCGCTGGAGAAGGCGACATCCTTTATACCCCTGGCGAGGTAGACGCAATCCTTGTTGCCCATATTATGCCGCTTGCCGTCCGCCACACAGCGGCCGGGACCGCCTATGTTGAAGAATCCGGCCTCACGGCGTTCCAGAAAAAAGCCGGCGCCGAAGCTTTGCCAAAGGTCCATCCCCTGATCGATGGGCACAACTCCCCGCACCGGCTGGATACCCAGGATGACGGCGCGGTCCACATGGCTGTAGACAGCTTGCACGGTGTCGGGCCGGTATAGGCCGCTTACTAAAAATTCAGCCCTCAGTTCCTCGGTGGTATAACGTTTCAGGTCCCCGGGACCGGCGGAATAGCGAATTTCCATGTTTCTCTCCTTTCATTGACGGCTATGCTGCATTGGCGCTTCCAAAACACGGCTCCTATCGGGCCGCAGCACCCTCGCCCCCGCTGCCAAGCACCGCCGCCAGCTGGGCCAGCGCCAAGCCCTGCCCCCAGCCCTGGGTCCAGTCCCTGGGCACGTTGCGGTAGCTCTCTCGGTCCCGCATAACGGCGGTGCCTCCTGAGACATTCTGCACCCGACCGTCATTGCCGATGTTGGCCAGCACAGCCTCCAGCGCCCTTTGCGCACAGCGGGTATGCAGCGGATTGCGGTTCAGCACCATGGCGGCGCCGATGCCGGCCGTTGCCGATACCTCCCCATAGCTCTCCTCGTCGTCCAGGATGGTGCCCCACAGCCCGTCTTCTCTTTGCAGCCTCTTCAGCGCCGTCAACTGGTCCCGTAAAGAACAGTCCACATGCAGGAAGGACGGGTACAGGTAGTGCTGGGGCAGCAGACCGCGTACCCTGCTCATGGTATAAGCGGCCCAGGCATTGCCCCGGCCCCAGAAAAAACCGGACATATGTCCCTTCTCAATTTGGTTATAAGCATGATACCATAATCCAGACGCCTTGTCGTGCAGGTATTCGATGTGCCAATAGAACTGGTTCAGGGCATCCGCCACCAGGCCGGCGTCCTCCAGCAGCACCCCGGCCCGCAGCATGAAATAACCGGCCATGAACAGTGTGTCGGCCCAGGCCTGCTCCGGAAAATCGTTACGGATTGAAACGGTGTGCTGCAAAACGCCGTCTCCGAAACGCGGGGCTGTGCGCCGCAGATAATCCAGCTTACTTTCAAGAATCTCCCGGTACATTTCCGCGCCGGTTTCAGCAAAGAGCGTCAGCAGGCAATGTCCCATCGCGCATGTGTTTACCGTCCAAGCCGGCAGCCCCAGGGCAATATGCTCGTCCACCCGCGTGCGGAGAGCCTCCAGGTACCCCTGGCGGCCGGTGGCTTCCCATGCGCGGGCCACGCCGTAGTAGGCCACGCCGCAAGGCCAATCCCAGGGTAGATCCATGTCCAGGGTTTTTTGCACCACCCGGTCCATGAGCCCCTCAAGGGCCTTTCCATCATATTCCAGCTTCATAATTCTCCCGTCGTATGGGAAGGGCCCTCGAAGGAACGAGGGCCCTTGTACCAGGATAGGGGGCGCCCCGCTTACGGAATGTAGTTTCCGGCTTCTACCGCGGCTTGCTTCTCATCCAGGATGGCCTGGTAGCCGGCGTCCAGGTATGTCCGGCAGGCAGCCTCATAGGCGGCTTCAAACTCACCCTCAGATGCGATGGCGCACTTTACATACAGTTCCTTCCACAACTCATTCAGGTCAGCCTTGTACTCGGGCAGTTTCTCCAATACCACGGTAAACATCGCGTCGGGCACGCGGTATTCGAGATACTCTTTATAGCACTTTATGATGTCCTCCGCCAAATACTCATAACCGGGAGGACTCCAAGCCTGCAGGTTGGCTTTCTCAAACAGTTCGGCGCTTTCATAGCGCATTCCTTCCACCACCAGGCACCAATAGTCCTTGTTGCTGTTGGCGGACAGGACCGCCTCGCCGCTGTAATCGGGGTTCTTTACAGCCAGGCCGGTATCGTCCAGGGTATAGTTCTCGCCTTCAATGCCGTTTTGCCACTTCATCAGGTTTTCAGGCTGGCTCAGCCAATCCAGGTACATCCACAGAGCGATGCGCTCCATATCCGAAGCCTCGTAGTTCACGCCCATGATCATGCCAAAGGGCCAGTAGCCGCGGCTCTGGGGATACTTGTCCGCGGGAGTCCGCGCCCTGTCAGGCAGGATGGCGAACTTGGCGTCGGGGTTGTTGGCCAGGGTAGATGTGATGATATCGGTATTGCCGGTCAGGTAGGTGCTTACCAAACCGGTGCGGCCGGCTACAAACTCTGCCTTTTCTTTGGTTTCGTCATCGCGCAGGTAGAACTCCTGATCCAGGATACCCTGGTTATACTGATAGTTCAGGTTTTTCAGATACCCCTTGGTAGCCTCTGTGGTAAAATCGGCAACGCCCAGCTCCGAATACAGGGTATGCTGAACTTCATCAATCGGCCAGTCGCGGTAGAGGTAGCTATAGGTAAAATTGTTCTGCTGCAGGCGGTGTCCCTGGACGCCGAGTCCCAGTTCCTTCCATTTCAGCAGCATCTCATTGTATACCTCAAGACTGGTCAGGTCTTCAATGGCATAGCCCGCGGCTTCAACCCAGTCCAGCCGAATGATGTGGGTCCAGTTGTCCGCCAGCGGGCGCTCGGCAAATACAAACATCTTCTTGCCTTCCACGGTGCCGTAATCCTCCGTGGTGACGCCGGAGTTCTTCCAGAACGTGGGCGCGTAAAAGGCGATTTCCTCCCAGTCCAACTCCTGCATAACGTCCTCGCTGTAATACGCCAGCGCCTGGGGCATATCGTAGTGCATGATGATGTGGGGGGCGGTGTGGCTGGCAAGCATCTGCTGGTAGTCGGCCACCTCGGTACTGCGGCCGATGGCCACATAGCTCACGTCTACGTTGTACTTGTCCCCGAACTCGCGCTGCGCCCATTGGGTGTAATAGTTGTCGGTCACGTTCCAGCCGTCAAAGGCGCGGTCATACACCGGAATCTTGATGGTGACCCGCTCTGGGAAACCGGCTGAATGGTCGGTGTAGGCTTCGGCGCTGCCGGCGGCAAACAAGTGAACGCACAGCACCAGGGAAAGCATCAGGGAAACCAGGCTTCTTTTCATCATACGTTCCTCCTATTCATGATTGTGCATATTGTTTCCCGGGCGCAGCCCTCCTGCTGCATGCCCGTTCCAACCTCATTCCTTGACCGCCCCGATCATCACACCCTGTACGAAGTACTTTTGAATAAAGGGATAAATGCACAGGATGGGCAGGGTCGCAAAGACGATGCAGGCAGCCTTCATAACCTCCGGGTTGGTCAGGCTGACCTGGGTTGCCTCCAAGTTGAAGCTTTCGCTGGCCTGAACGATGAGATAATACATTTTCAACTGCAGGGGGCGAAGGTCAACCCGCTGCTTGATGTAAAACAAAGCGTCCTGGTAGGCGTTCCAGCGGCCTACGGCGAAAAAAAGCGACAGGGTGGCCAGAATGGGCTTGGACAGCGGCACGACAATGCTCCCAAGGATGCGGAAATGCCCTGCGCCGTCGATGCGCGCCGATTCCTCCAAACTGAGCGGAATGCCGATAGAGATGCTGTTCTTCATAATGACCAGATTGTAGGCGCTGAAGGCCAGCGGCAGGATGATAGACCATAGGCTGTCCATCATGCCCAGGGAGGAGATGAGTATATACTCCGGAATGATGCCTCCGGAAAAATACAGCGTAAAGATACATAGGAAATTCAGCGCCCGGCGCCCCTTTAACTGCGGCCGGGTGAGGGCGTAACCGGCGCATACCGTGATGAACATGCCGATGGCGGTAAAGGAGATGGTAACTGCAAGTGAACTCCACAGGCTGCGCAGGATGCTGGCGTCCGCAAAAATCTTTGCGTAGGCATCGGCGGTAACGCCCATGGGCCATAAAAACACACGGCCAGCCAGCACGTAGGCATCGGCGCTGAAGGATTTCGCGATGACGTGAATAAACGGCAGTATACAGGTGAACGTCACAAGCAGCAGCAGCAGGTACAACATTGCCTGGGCGGTTCTGGTTCCCTGTGATTCCCTGTAGCCGCGGCGGCCTGCCGTCTGACGTTGTCTTTCCATAACCGTTCTCCCGTCAACAGTCATCCTAGAGCAGTCCGTCTTCACCCAAGCGCTTGGCAAAGCGGTCGGTTACGAGAACCAGCAGCAGGCCAATGACCGACTGGAACAACCCCATCGCAGTGGCGCGGCTGACGTTGTTTCCCTGAATACCCCAGCGGTATACCAGCACCGGAATGGTGGTGGTGAACTCCGTGGTGGCCACATTCTGCAACGCATAGATGCGCTCGAAGGATCCGCCCATGATACGTCCCAGGTTCATGATGAGAAGCACCACAATGGTGCTGCGGATGCAGGGCAGGGTAACGCTGATGATCCGGCGCAGACGGCCTGCGCCGTCCACTATGGCGGCCTCATACAGCTCGGGGTTGATCCCGGAAATCGCCGCCAGATAAATAATGGTTCCCCAACCCATGGACTGCCAAACGCCGATGACCACGTAGCTGGCCAGCCAATGCCGATCCTCCTGCAGGAAGGGGATGCGGGCGCCTCCGCTTTGTTCGAGGAGATTGTTGAGCATGCCGTTGCCTAACCCGAAGAGCTGGTATGCCAACGCGCCGATGACCACCCAAGAGAGAAAATGAGGCAGGTACAGAAGCGTCTGTGTGGTTCGTTTCAGCCATTTGATCCGCGCTTCATTAAGTGCCAGCGCCAGAAGAATGGGCATAGGGAAGCCCAAAGCCAAATCCAGGCTGTTAAGCAGTAAAGTGTTGCGCAACGCGGGCCAGAAGTCCCTGTGGGCGAACAGCTTTTGGAATTCCTGAAAGCCGGCCCAATCGCTGCCCCAGAAACCGCGGGCTATTTTATAGTCCTTAAAAGCGATGATCAGACCCGCCATAGGACCGAATTTAAAAAGCAGAACGAACGCCATGGGAATGATCAGCAGTGCGTACAGCTGCCACTCGGTTCTAAAGTGGACGGTCAGACCCCTGCTCTTTCGTTTGGCGCTTGTCACAACGGCTCCTCCTGTTCTTCCTCCGGCAGCGTTGCAAGGGGGGCTGTTTGTGGACATTGTATGGTTTTGTGTTGCGGAATGTAAAGGATGGAAATTGATATAAAATTTCATTTTTGATACATGTAAACGGGATGGAAAAACGGAGATCTTTTGATAAAAACGATCGAATTTGCGCTTATGAATTGCGTCGATTGCCGGGCGTGGGCGGATCAAAACCAAAGTAGAAAATCAAAAATGATATTCTACTTCCCACTGGCCTGGGCTCTGTATTCTCCCGGGGTGATTCCCTCCAACTTATGAAAAAAACGGTTCAGGCTTTGCACATTATGATAGCCAACGGCTTGCGCTACCGCCGTCATGCTGTTGCCGGTATCAGCCAGCAGCTGCTTGGCCCGCTCCACACGAACCTGGTTGAGATGGCTCAGCAGACTCTTACCGGTAATCTGCCGCACCATTTTTCGCATATAGGAGTAACTGATGCCATGTTCTCCGGCAAGGGCTTCAAAATCGATATCCTGCCGGTAGTTGGCCCGCAGGTACTGCAGCACGCTGTTTACAAACTGCCTCTGCCGCGGAACATCCCGCCCTCCGCCCTCAATGATATCCCGATAAAAACGGCCCATGAAAGCGGTCACCTCATCCAACGTATCGCAGGAAGCAATTGCGCTGTAAACATTGCCATGGGCGCTGAACAGGAATGCTGTGTTCACATTGTTCTCGGCAAGGCAGCGGACGGCGTCACCAACCAGCTGAATGTAGATATAGCGAATGTTCTCGTGCGAGACGCTGTCGTTGCGGCGCAATGCTTCGGCCAAGCTTTCCAACTCCCGGGTAATGAATGCCATGTCGCCAACATCCAGGTAGTTTAAGATACGAGCCGCGCAATCGTGGGGATAATAATAACGGCGCGGCGCCTCCTGCTGCCAGGGGAGAACACGGTCGCCGCCGGTTTTTAAGCGGCGCATCACGGCCTCATTGGCAGAAACGGCAGCCTGCCAGATGCCGTCAAGCCCCACCACCGAACTCAGCCCGATGGTTACGGTGTGGCCCAGTATGGCCGCCGCGGCCCGCCTCAATTCCTCCAGGCCGTCGGCAAGCCGGCCTGCCGCCGCCTCCGGTCGCCCGGCTTTATCCAGGTTCATCACCACAGCCAGCCGGTCGCCCGCATACTTAATGCCCCGCGCATTACAAAGGCCGCCCAGCAATTCCTCGCATTTAGCGGAAATGAGCAGCAGATGATAGTTGCGCAAGCCACTGCCCGTGGCCCGGCGGTATGCGTTGTAGTTGTCGACGGTCAGCATGCCCACCACGTAAAAGGGATGGGGCATGGCCTGGCGTACCAGGCCATATTCGGCGTCCGAGACATGCTCGCCGGTAAGGGTATTATACAACGCCAGATTCAGCGCGGCCTTCTCGTGCCTTTCCAGCAGCGTGCTCAGTTCAGCTTCCTGCCTGCGGACGTCCTGAAACGCCGAGGTGATGAAGGCCAGTTCGTTGCGCTCTGTCGCCTGTCCAACCGCGCCGGCCTCCTTCAAACTGCGCACCAGCCGGCGCATGGGGCGGAACAGCCGGAGCGAGATCGCCACAGCCAGCACCGTGCTGAACAACACAATAACAATGGTGAAGCCCGCCACATTGCGCAGCACCTCCTGGGTCTGGGCGTGCAGCCGGGTCCAGGGATGGATCGAGACGTATACCCAGCCGAGATAATCGGACCGCAGCCAGGTATAAAGGCAGGGAACGCCATTTAAATCGTGGAAGGCGTAGCCCTCCGCCACGGTTTGGGCAGCATCCAAAATAGCAGCAATATTTGGCAGATTGCGGGACTGAATGAGGAAAACGGCAGGATCCGGGTGAGACATCACGCGGCCGCCCGCCTGTAGCAGCATGGTGCCATAGCGGTTGTCCTCCATGCTGTTGGCGTTCAAGCTTTCAAATACTTCCCGTTCCAAGAGATTGATCACAAGGGTGCCGACGGTTGAGGTCGTGAGGCGGTTGAGTGAATAGATGTAGGAGAGAACCCGGATGTCGGCGTCATCCCCAATGCCGCGCCGCAACGCGCTGTCAGAGGCCCTTTTCATGGTGCGAGGCACCCACACGCCGCCGATGCCGCGCCGTTCCGCCGAGACAGAACGCAGCCAGCTCATGGATGGATAATCCTCCAAAGGCACCACGCCTCTGTCGCTGGAGATGACGTAATCGGCGCCATCCAGTAAAAAAAGGGCTGAAATGGCCAACGGGTTAGCGCGGATGAGCTTGGACAGCTCCTGCTGCAGCTTTCCCACCCGAAGCCCGTTGTCCGCATTACCGCGAATGGCGCTGAAACGGCGAAGTCCATTCAAACCGCTAAAATCGGTGTAGGCGGCCATCTGGTGCATGCTGCTGCTGGCTGTGGACATTTTCATCTCGGTTAACCGGCGGCTGGTTTCAATGTTTTTCAGCGCGGCCTCGGCAATCTCCGCTTCAGAGGACCGGGTGATCAAATGGCTGCTGAATGTCGTGAGGGCCACGCAGGGAATGACCAGCACCAAAAAAAGCACCAGCGATAACTGCACCGTTAAGGGAATCCGTTTCATGGCTGCCTCCTTTGAGGCTGTGTTTGCGCCCGGACGAATTTTTAAGCTTATGAATTACCGGCGCGGCCCAGTGGGCCGCGCCGGTAATTCAAATCCATCGGCAATAGAAAAATGGCGACCCGGAAGGGGCTCGAACCCTCGACCTCCAGCGTGACAGGCTGGCATTCTAACCAACTGAACTACCGGGCCAAATGCTGGTGGGCCTTCAGGGACTTGAACCCCGGACCAACCGGTTATGAGCCGGCCGCTCTGACCAACTGAGCTAAAGGCCCATAGCCTATGGAATAAAAGTGGTGACTCCTAGGGGATTCGAACCCCTGTAGCCGCCGTGAAAGGGCGGTGTCTTAACCACTTGACCAAGGAGCCATTTCGGGGCTTCGCCCCTCCCTCCGGTATTAAAGTCCTCGTAAGGGTGGGGAGAATGTCGCTGGTCGGGGTGAAGGGATTTGAACCCCCGGCCCCATGCTCCCAAAGCACGTGCGCTACCAGGCTGCGCTACACCCCGAAAAACCGCTCGAATTGCGGCAGAATCTATTGTACTCAGATCATGACCGCTTGTCAATAGCAAAACTTGTGGTCCGCCCGACACGCCGGGATCTGGAGGAAACCGCCGCCCATGCGGCATATCCGGTAGAAAACAGAAAACAGAAAACAGCCCGGCTTTGGCCCTCGCTCCCAAACGCTTCGCGGCAACGGCTGACAATAAAGCGTACGGCAAAGGAGCGGCAGCCCCGGCAAAAATGTGATATACTCAAGGAATCCTCCCCCGGTATCAATCCCGAATAAAATACAGTCGGGGAGTGGGTCCGGGATAACCACCCCGGCAAGGAGGCGCTCCATGATGAAAGCCAATGACGCCATGCCTTTGGATGGGCCCCGCAATCTCCGTGATTTGGGCGGTTATCCCACCATTGATGGGAAAAGGACCCGTATGGGCCAATTTTTACGAAGCGACAGCCCCGCTTCCCTAACCCTCAGTGATTGCGAAAGGCTCTATCAGTACGGCGTCCGCACTCAGGTGGATTTGCGCAGCGCGCTGGAATGCAGGCTGAATCCATCGCCCTTGGATGGTTACCGGGATATGGCGTATCACAATGTGCAGTTGCTTGATTCTTTAAGCGGCAACTCCGGCTCGGACGGTCCTCATATGCTCGAAATGCCGGATACCATGGCGCCGGTCTACATGCATCTGCTGGCACATGCCAAGCCCGGCTTAACGGAAGCCCTCAGGCTGATGCTTCGGTTGCCGGAAGGCTGCGCGCTCTTTAACTGCACCGCGGGAAAAGATCGTACGGGCGTAGTGGCCCTGCTGCTGCTGAAAGCCGCCCGCTGCCCGGATGAGGTGATCATCGCCGACTATGCGGCCTCCTATGGCAATATTCAAAAGGATTTGGACAAAATCATCGACCTCTATCGGCAAAATGGAACACCGCTCAACCCATCCCTTTTACGCTCGGATCCGGAACTGATGGAGCAGACGCTGCAAGCCTTTGACCGGGAGTACGGCGCTATTGAAAACTGGATGGCTTTGGCGGGATTTTCCGATCAGGAGCTGGACGCCCTTAGAACAAAACTGGTGGGTTGATTGCCCATCTGCAAGGAGTGATCCCCATCGACAACCTTCCGAAACCTTCCTCCCTCTCGGCAGGCTTTTCCAACGCCTCCATCCTGCTATACACACTGTGGCTTCTGCTGCCCGCCCTGCAAACTACCGGCCGGGCCGCTACCGGCGCGATAGCCGTGTGCCTGTTCGGGGTGGGGGTGCTTCTGGACAGGCTCTATCTCAAGACCCATTGGGCGGGCTTCCTTCTCCGGTGCCTCTGCGCCGCCGTCCTTCCGCTGGTAATGCGGTTCTTCCTCCGCCGCGGCGCGGAAAGCTTTGCCGGATACTACGCGCAGCAAGTCATGTTCTGGTATCCTCTTATATGGTGCGGCTACGCCCGGGTTCGAGGCGACGAGCGCCTTTGGCGCTTCCTCAATGCCGCTTTGCTGGGCGCGATGGCCTTCACAACCCTCACCACCATCGGCTGGCTGGTGCAGGGGATGCTTCGGGGCGGTCGGGTCTATGCGTATTCCCGGTCCCTGGGCTGGGGCGGCTCCGGCCGGGAAGCGTATTTGAAAGAACTGATGGGGCGTAACATCGGTGGGTATGATTTCATTTACGCCAGCATGCTGTCCCTGCCGCTTGGCTGTTATTACCTCCTCAAAACCCGCGGATGGAAACGGGCCGGCTTTGCGGCCTTCTGCGGGGCGCAGCTGGTGATGATCGCACTGTCCCAGTATACCTATGGGCTGATTTTTGCCGTGGCCTTGACTGGAATGGAATTGTTAGCCGCATGCCTGAGGCGGCTGGTCCGGAAAATACGCAAACAGCCCCTGGGTGTGGGGCCTTCCCTGCTGTGGGTTCTTCCGCTCTTCGCGGCCGTTTATTTGCTGCGGGTTCCACTGGCCCAAGGCGCAGCGGCCCTTTGCCGGCAAATCGGCTTCGAGAGCATTGCATACAGCCTGGATCAACTTGTAAACGCCCTCACCGGCAGCATCTCCGACGTCGTCTCCAGAGCGGATTACTACCGCCTGCCCTTGGGCGGGCTTGCCGCCTCTCCCCTCATTGGCGCGCTGCCTGGCATGAATGCTCCTCTCAGCCAACACAGCGATCTGCTGGACTTGCTTTCCGCCACAGGCGTGCTGGGCACGGCGGCATTCCTCTTCCTGGTGGGATTGATGGGTCGCGGCTGTTTGCGGGGCATGAACAAAAGCGCCGCAAAACCCCATCTATGGCTTCAATATACGGCGCTTCTGGCTATTTCTCTCCTGGGAATCGTCACTTACAGCCGGGATATACCCCTGGCGCTTTGCGCAGGGGCGTTGCTGATTCTGGGCCAGGGCCAGCAACCTGATTTGGGGAATACCAAATCATACTGATCGTAGATTGAAACGTCGAATCGATTGGAACGGATTTTGCGTTTTAAAAAGCCGCCAAAGTGAGGCGTAGCAGCGCTACGCTGAACGGAGAACGCGCAGTAAAAGCATAAAAGACGGACAAGATATCAACGTTTCAATACAGAGAGCAGTATCAATACCCTCCCGCTATTCGTAATCTTCCTCGTCGGCATAAGCCGCTTCGATTTCCTCGATCGTCGGCACAGCGCCGGTGTATGTCACTGAGGCCGCGGCGCGCCATTCATTCTCCCGCTGGGAGAAAAGCTCATCCTTGCGCTGATCCAGCAGGGACACGCGCCTGGCCTCACGCTGCTCAGCCGTCATAGGGATGGGTCCTTCTTCCACATCTCCGATGTACTGGAGGATGTGCACGCCGAAGTCGCTCAGATAGGGCGCGGTCACATCCCCGATGTGATCTACCGAGAAGGCGGCTTCCACAAACTCTGGCACATAGTCGTCGGATTCCCGGGCCACCTCGTAACCGCCTGTCCGGTAAGGTTCGCTGACCATGCCCGGATCCGTGGGAGAGCCGTCCGTATTTACGGCATAGGTCTCAATCAGTTTGTCGAAGGATTCGCCCTGGGCGACCATTTGATTGATTTCGTCAATGGGTCCCGCCAGAGACGTCAGGATGTCCGCCTTGGCCTGATCCACATCCCCCTGGGTCACAGGAGCCTGTTCCGGTTCCGGCGGGTCGGCCGGCGCTTCCCCCTCCTCATCCCGGTAGGCTTCCTTATCCATCTGCTCCTCCAGACGGGCCTGCAAATCTTTGTACACGCCCATGAGCTCCTCATCCACAGGAAGCAGGATATGCTTCACCGCACGGAAACCGGCGGGACGGTACCAGGCGTATTCCATATCGCCGGCGGTTCCGCTCATCATAGCGTACAGGTTCGATTGATCCACATAGCTATTGTACTCAAAGTATGCTGAAATATCATTTCCAAACATTTCCTTGTCCGCGGCTACCTTTGCCTGGTAATCCGCTTCCACGTCCGCGTCCGTGACCGCCACATCCTGGGTGACCATGATGTACAGGCGTTGGCCCTGCTCATTTTGCACGGACAACTCCCGAAACTTTGGCAGATCCAACCCCATTTCACCGTAGTACGCCTCCGCGGCCGCCCTGGCCTCAGCCTTATCCTCCTGACCGCTCTCCTCGTTCAGGTCGGGATGGTAATATTCGATGTAGTTTGCAATGGCGGCTTCCCACGATATATCCGCCTGGGCAATGATCTCGGCTTCATCCTCTTGGGAAAGAACAATCCCGTTGGCGGCAGCCTGTTCGAGGATCACCATACGGCTGATTTTATCTTCCAAAATATATGCCCTGAACATATCCACAGTGGCGGGTTCGGTCATATCATAATAAGCGCCCGCTTGATCCGCCAGATTCTGGTAATCCTCCTTAATATGCCCCCAGGTGATCTCCTCCCCATTGACAGTAGCCAGCACCGCATCATCCTGTAATTCGGCGCCGGGGATTACCGGCGCCGCCGGCTGCGCCTCCGCAAGAGCCGCCGAAACCGCCAGCATGCAAAAGCAGAGCAACAGAGAGAGCCATTGATTCATTTTTTTCATGATTTCGCGTTCCTTTCCTACCCGCACCGCGGCAAACCGTACTCGGACAGGGCCGCTTCCCCGCCCATCGCGGTTAATCCGCCGATGGATGCTTCCCGATTATTATGACATAGAGAACACTCGGGCGCAAGGGCTATCCAGGATTTCCGGGCATATTTCTGAACACCGCCGCCCTTTGGGCGGAAGCGTTAACGGTTCCATAAAATCAAACGGCCAAGAAAATAAATGGAGAAATTGCAGCGCGTCTCCGCTCCCAATTGACATACGATCTCCCCTGCCGTATACTGATTGCAGACTTTTGGCAACAATGCATATTGCGCCAAAATCGTGTGCAAAGGAGACAAATATGGAAGAACAAGGGATTCGGAAGACACCCCTGTATGAAAGGCATGCGGAAAACGGCGGAAAAATCGTTCCTTTCGCGGGCTATGCCTTACCTGTGCAATATCGGTCGGGGGTCATCGCGGAGCACAGGGCCGTGCGGGAGGCGGTAGGCCTGTTTGATGTGAGCCATATGGGCGAGGTCCTCTTTGAGGGAAGGGACGCCCTTGCCAATCTGCAGAACCTCCTATGCAATGATTTTACCAGCCTTCAAGAGGGCCGTGTGCGTTACAGCCCCATGCTGAACCCCCAGGGAGGCGTGGTGGACGACGTGCTGGTGTACTGCCTGGGAGAGGAGAAATACCTGGTGGTTGTCAACGCCTCCAACCGGGAAAAGGATCTGCGGCATATGACAGCCCATCGGATCGGAGAGGCGGTCATTACGGATCTGTCGGACGATTATTGTCAGCTGGCTTTGCAAGGCCCCGGGGCGGACGCGATGCTGCGGACGCTGACGGAGACGCTTCCGCAGAAGTATTACAGCTTTTTGCCGGACGTGGATGTAGGAGGGGTCAGGTGCCTGGTCAGCCGCACCGGTTACACCGGTGAGGACGGCTTCGAACTGTACGCCCGCGCCACGGACGCTGAAAGGCTCTTTGACGCATTGACAGCCGTAGGAGAACCCTTCGGGCTCCAGCTCTGCGGCCTGGGCTGCAGGGATACGCTGCGCATGGAAGCGGCCATGCCCCTGTACGGACATGAGATGGATGATACCATCTCTCCCATGGAAACAGGCCTTCACCCCTTCGTGAAGCTGGAGAAGCCGGATTTTATCGGCAAGGCCGCTCTGCTTAACGCCGGACCGCCCCAGCGTACCAGGATCGGCCTCCGGATGGTGGGTCGGGGAATCGCCAGAGAGCATTTTCCCGTCCTCCATCAAGACCGGCAGGTAGGGCATATCACCAGCGGAACCTTCATTCCCTCCCAGGACGCGGCAGTGGCGATGGCTCTGGTGGAAACTGCCCGGGGCCTGGTGGGAAGCAGGTTGTTTGTGGAGATACGCGGTAAGGGCGTGGAGGCGGATGTAGTGCCGCTGCCTTTTTACAGTCGAGCTCGGGGCTAAGCCCCTTGATCCTTCTCCCGTTCCGGTTCCGTGCATGACAAAACCAACAGCGGGAAAGGGTAAACTTCAAATTACCGTCAGGAGGGAAATCCATGGAGATTAAAAGTGATCGGATGTATACCAAAAGTCATGAGTGGGTGCTTTTTGAGGACGATCAGACCGCTCTGGTAGGCCTGAGCGACTTCGCCCAGCAAGAGCTGGGAGACCTGGTGTTTGTGAATCTGCCTCAGGAAGGGGGCGCGGTGCAAAAGGGCGAACCTTTTGCTGACGTTGAAAGCGTGAAGGCTGTGAGCGATGTGTACAGCCCTGTTACCGGCACGGTCGGCGCAATCAACGAGGCTCTGCTGGACAGCCCGGAAAAGATCAACGAGGTTCCCTATGACGCATGGTTTTGCAGGGTAACCGACATTTCCGACAGGGCCGATTTGCTGAACGCTGAAGCCTATCAGGAATTTTTGGATCAACAATAGATCAGGAGGATGTGCCATGGGACATTACCTTCCCCACACGGACGCCGAGCGTCATGCCATGCTGACTGCTCTGGAGCTTGCGGATATGAAGGACTTGTTTGCGGACATCCCGGGCAGCGTGCTGCTTAGGTCGCCCATTCCCATTCCGCAAGGCCTCAGCCAAATGGAGGCCCTCGCCGCCATGGAGAGCATCGCAGGGCTGAACAAACGCTATCGCCTGACCCTGCGGGGCGCGGGCTGCTATGATCACTTTATTCCCCCGGTGGTGAACCGGATGGCCGCAAAGGAAGAGTTTGTGACAGCCTATACCCCCTACCAGGCGGAGATGTCCCAGGGGATGCTGCAGTCCATTTTTGAATACCAAAGCCTGATGTGCGAGTTGACCCAAATGGACGCCAGCAACGCGTCGGTATACGACGGGGCGACCGCCGCCGCCGAGGCCGCTGTCATGTGCCGGGAAAGAAAGCGCGATGTTACGCTGGTCAGCGCCGCCATTCATCCCGACACCATCGCCACCATGCAAACCTATTGTTTTGGCTCCGGGAGCGAGTTGCGTATGACGCCCATGAAGGACGGGCGCACCGACCTGACCGCACTAGAAACCCTGCTGAAGGAGGACGTAGCGTGCCTGTACGTACAGCAACCCAATTTCTATGGGTTGTTGGAGGATGTGCCCGCTCTTTTCGCCCGAGCCAAAGCCGCAGGCGTCAAGTGCGTGCTCGGAGCCAACCCCATGACGCTGGCGCTGCTGCCCGGAGGGCGGGAGGTTGGCGCCGATATCGTATGCGGCGACGCGCAACCCTTTGGACTGCCCATGGCCTTTGGCGGACTCAGCCTGGGCTACATCACCGCAACGGCAGCTCTTCAGCGCAAGCTGCCGGGGCGCATCGTAGGCCAGACCAAGGACGGGGAGGGCCGCAGGGCTTTTGTACTGACTCTGCAAGCCCGGGAGCAGCACATTCGCCGGGAAAAAGCATCCAGTAACATCTGCAGCAACCAGGCTCACTGCGCGCTGACCGCCGGGATATACCTGACCTACATGGGCCTCCATGGCCTTACCCGCGTGGCGGAGAACTGTCTGGCCAAAGCCCATTACCTGGCGGAAGCGCTGTGCGGCATCAACGGCGTTTCCCTCCGGTATGACGGTCCGTTTTTCCATGAATTTTGCACCGTGCTGCCCGTACCCGCAGCCCAGGTGGAGGCCGCCCTGGAAAGGGAGGGCGTGCTCAGCGGCCTGCCGCTTCATGGCGGGGATATGCTTTGGTGCTGCACGGAAAAAGCCGATAAAGAAGCGCTGGACCAGGTGGCGCGGATCGTAAGGGAGGCGTGTGCCAAATGAACGAAACGCCATTATTGAATTACGAAAGAAGTGTGCCGGGCAGATTCAGTGATGTAATCCCACCGCCGGACACGCCGGCCCATGCCTTACCGGAAGCCTTCCGGCGGAAGGATCCTCCCATCCTGCCGGAACTTGCCGAAATTGATGTGTCCCGCCATTACACCCAGCTGGCTCAGCGGACTCACGGGGTGAATAACGGATTTTATCCCTTGGGAAGCTGCACCATGAAGTACAATCCCGCCATCAACGAAACCGCCGCGTCCCTGGCCGGGTTTTTAAATGCGCACCCGCTGGCCCCGGATCATGCCACGGAAGGCTGCCGGGCGGTGGTGGAGGACCTCAGCGGCGCCCTTTGCGAAATCACGGGCATGGACGCCTTTACCTTGCAACCCGCCGCCGGCGCCCACGGAGAACTCTGCGGGGTGCTGTGCATCAAGGCATACCACGAGTCCCGGGGAGATGCAAAGCGCACAAAAATCCTTGTTCCGGACAGTGCTCACGGCACCAACCCGGCCACAGCCGCCGTGGCCGGATATCAGGTGGTGAACGTGCCCAGCCAGGCCGACGGCTGTATAGATCTAAGCGCTTTGCAGGGCCTGCTCTCCGATGAAGTGGCGGGCATCATGCTCACCAACCCGAATACACTGGGCCTGTTTGAAAAGGACATTCTGCAAATCGCGGAAATGATACACGCGGCGGGAGGGTTGCTATATTACGACGGGGCAAATTTAAACGCCATCCTGGGCGTTGCCAGGCCCGGGGATATGGGCTTTGACGTAACACACCTGAATCTCCATAAAACCTTCTCCACGCCCCACGGGGGAGGCGGGCCTGGCAGCGGTCCCGTAGGCGTGAAAAAGGCCTTGATCCCCTTCTTGCCCGGAGCGTCCAGCGCAGGCAGGCCCGCAAGGATTCAAATGAAAGCCTTTCATGGTAATTTTACCGTGATGGTACGGGCGCTGTGTTACCTGAAAACCCTGGGAGGGGACAACCTGCGGGCGGTGGGCGAGCACGCGGTGCTGAACGCAAACTATCTGCTCCATCGTCTCAAGGAGATCGGTTACCGGCCGGACAAGGACGCGCCCTGTATGCACGAGTTTGTGCTGACCCTTCAGGACATCAGGGACCAATATGGCGTAACAGCCCTGGATGTGGCAAAGGCGCTTATTGACCACGGCATTCATCCGCCCACCATGTACTTCCCGCTCATTGTTCATGAGGCGCTGATGTTTGAACCTACGGAAACCGAAAGCCTCCTGACCCTTGAGCGCGCTGTGGAAGCACTGAACACGATTTTGAAACAGCTACGCGAGGATCCGGAAAGCATGCACGGCACTCCGCGCCGCGCAGACATCGGACGGCCGGACGACGTAGCCGCCGCCCGTACTCCCATCCTGCGATACGCGCCAAAAGCAAAGCCATGATCAAACGTACCGCCTGCTTGATAGCGCGGGGGACGGACCCGTACCATAACCTCGCGGTGGAAAAGCACCTCATGGATACCCTGCCCAAGGAAACAGCGATTTTGTACCTGTGGCAAAACCAGCACGCCATTGTAATAGGCCGCAATCAAAACCCATGGTACGAATGCAGGGTGGAGGAGTTTTTGGAATCCGGCGGAAAGATCGCCCGCCGCCTCAGCGGCGGCGGCGCGGTTTATTATGACTTAGGCAATTTAAACTTCACGTTCATCGTACCCAAGGCCGAGTTTGATATCGCCAGGCAGGTATCGGTGGTTGCCATGGCTGTGGACGCCTTTGGCATCCCGGTGGAAATGAGCGGACGTAACGACCTATACATCAGCGGATGCAAACTCAGCGGCAATTCCTTTTACAAAGCAGGGCACAGCGCCTATCACCACGGTACCCTCCTTATGGACTGCAACCTGGACGAGATGGCCCTGTACTTAACCGCGAATCCCGGCCGCTTTCAGCAACAGGCTATGAATAGCACGCCCGGCCGGCTTGTTAACCTGAAAAGCCTCTGCCCCGAAATCGACGTCCGTTTGATGCAGGAGGCGCTGTTTCACGCTTTTGGAAAAATATACCGGCAGACGCCCGCCATGCTGGACGAGTATATGCTGGATGGGCCCACCCTGGAGAGGATTACGGATCGGTTTGAGGATCATAATTGGGTATATCCCGCAGCACTGCCCTACGGATTTACCGTCAGCGAACGGTTTCCCTGGGGCGGTGTAACCGTCAAACTCCAGGTGGAGGGCGGTGTTATCCGCGCGGCAAAAATCTTTACCGACGCCATGGAGGCTACCCTGTTTGACCGGGTTGAGCAGGGCCTCACCGGCTCGCCCTATCTTATCTCCGCCATTGGCAACCGGCTTGAACAGAAGCTGGACCTGTTGACGGACGCAGCTCTCCGGCAGATAGCGGGAGATGTGTGCGCGCTGATTTGCGGCAAAATGCGCGCCATGGACAGGGGATATGAAAGCTGACCTTCCAAGGAGGCGAAACGATGCATTATGATCTGGCGGTAATCGGCGGCGGTCCGGGAGGCTATGGAGCCGCCATGTACGCGGTCAAGCATGGTATGAGCGTTGCCCTTATCGAGAGGGATAGGCTGGGCGGGACCTGTCTGCAGCGGGGGTGCGTACCCACCCAAACCTACCTTCAGATCACGGAGGCTCATGCCGCGGCTCGGCCCTTTGCCCCAAACGCGGCGGTTCCTCTTGACCGCCGGGCTATGCTGGCCCGAAAAAATGAGATTGTCGCCCAGCTGACCCAGGGAATTGCGGATAGGGTCATGAGGACCTCGATTCACCTGCTGGAAGGCACGGGAACCCTGCTGACCAACGCCGGGCCGTTTCAGATACGCATAGCCAAGGATGGGGAGAGCCAGCGCCTGACGGCGGACAAGGTGATCCTGGCCACAGGCGGCAAACCTGCCCGGCTATCCTTGCCGGGCTGTAACGACCCTGATGTTTGGACAAGCGACGACCTTTTAGGGGAAGCCGGAGCGCACCCCTTCCGGTCCCTGCTCATTGTGGGGGGCGGCGTCATCGGCGTGGAAATGGCCTGCGTTTATACCAGACTTGGCGTGGACGTAACCCTATTGGAAACGGACAAAAACTGCCTCCCCATGATGGACCAGGAACTGAGCCACGGTGTGGAACTCCTGCTCAAGGATATGGGCGTCCGGTTGATGACGGACACCCGGCTGCAGCGAATTGCAAGGGACTTGCAGGGATTTTTTGTAGCCATCTTGGAAAAAGGCGGCCTCCAGAGCGTCGCATCCGAGCGGGTGCTGCTTGCCACGGGGCGGAGACCCGCCACGGAGGGGTCCTACATGGAGGATATAGCTCCCGCCATGAATCACGGGTATTGGGCAGTGGACGAGTATTACCAGACCACTCTCCCGGGGGTGTATGCCGTGGGGGCTGTAAACGGCATTTCTACACTGGCCCATACGGCGCATGCCCAGGGCCTGGCCGCTGTGAGCCATATACTGGGCCAAAAAGAGCCCATTCTCACCAGGCTGACGCCAAGTTGCGTATATACTACGCCGGAAGCCGCCTCCATTGGCTTAACCCAAGAGGAAGCAAAGGCGCAGGGCCGGGAGGTGTCCGTTGGCAAGGCGCATATGGCCCATAATGCCCGCAGCCTTATCGAGGGGCTGAGCCAGGGTTTTATCAAGCTGGTGGTGGATCAAAAAACCAAACAATTGCTGGGAGCGCAAATTTTCTGCGGCCGGGCAACGGATTTGTTGGGAGAACTGACGCTGGCTATATCACAGGGCCTTTCCGCCACGGAGCTTTTGCGGCCCATGCGAGCCCATCCCACGTTTTATGAGGCAGTAACCCAGGCGGTTGAGGCGGCGTTGAAATAAGATGGAAAAAACCGTGGTGGTCGGCGGCGGAGCAGCGGGGATGGCGGCGGCGGTAGAAGCGGCCCGGGAGGGCGGCGACGTAACCGTCCTGGAGCGAAACGAAAAACCGCTGAAAAAGTTAAGCGTTACAGGCAACGGCCGGGGAAACATCCTTAATCGCGGCGCGCCTCTGTATTATGGAGACGCCGCCTTCGCGGCCAAGGTGCTTCGCCGCATGCCCTATGAACGGCTGGCAGCCTTTTGGGAGGACCTGGGCGTTCCCCTGCGGCAGGAAGAAGAGGGGCGGTGCTACCCCGCCGCTCTGCAGGCGGCGGTAGCTGTGGACGCACTCCGGCTCCGGGCAAGGCAGTTGGCGGTTCAAATCTGTACCCGTACCCGGGTCACGGGGCTGTCCGTTGAAGGGGCGAGTTTCGTGCTTGACGCGGAGGAGAGCGCACCACCGCCTCCCTGTAAAATACCAGCCGGCCCGGCGGAAGTAACGGCGCGAAAGTACAGGGCCAGCCGGGTGATTGTTGCGGCCGGGGGCGCCGCCGCTCCCGCCCACGGCACAGACGGTACAGCCTACGGCTTGCTGACAGGCTTTGGCCATACCCTCATCCCATGCAGGCCCGCCCTATGCGCCCTGCTCACCGCGACAAAGCCCGCCGCCCTTGCCGGGCAGCGAATCAGAGCTACCTTGACCCTGCGGGATGTCCGGGGTAGGGAATTGCACCGGACCCGCGGGGAGCTCCTCTTTGCCAAGGACGGAGTAAGCGGTATCGCCGCCATGCAGCTGGCCCGGTTTGTTACGGGGTCCTGTATGCTGACGGTAGACATGCGGGAGGAAATCAATCAGGAAGGCACTGACCTGCCCCGGTTAAGCCGGTTTCTTCGGGACCGCGCTTCCAAACGGCCGGAGCTGCCCATGGGGGAGCTGTTCACCGGCATGCTGATGCCTCAGGTTAGCCAAGCCCTCATGGGCGCCGCCGGCGTTTTGGACAGGGACCTCGCCATTGGGCGCTTTTCGGACAAGGTGTATGACGCCCTGGCTAAGAGCTTGACAGAGCTGCCCATAACGGTCAAAGGGGTACGCGGCTTTAGCAGCGCCCAGGTGACCGCTGGGGGAATCGTCCCGTCGGATTTCTGCGCCGATACAATGGAAAGCCGCTTTCAAAAAGGGCTTTTCGCCGCCGGAGAAATGTTGGATGTAGATGGAGACTGCGGCGGATTCAACCTGATGTTCGCGGTGGCCACCGGTTTGCTTGCAGGCCGGCGGTAATCATTGGCTTGTGCCCTGTTCCCTCTGCGAAGGGCGCCAATACCCCTGCCTATCGGCCCCTTGGGAAGGTAGGCGGCGGATGATTTTTGCTTTCGTACAGCGGGTATCCGGAAGCTTGGCAAAGGTTGGGAAACGTCGCTCCGCAGAGCGGCTTCGGCAAACCGACGGACGGGTAAGCCGCCTTTTTGCTTCACCCAGATGTAAGGCATAAGCCCTCGAAAGCCCGATGTGGCGATAAAACTGTAAGCGCCCAACCGCTTGGGCGGCTCTCCCGTCAGGGTATGTGGAGGGGCCGTCAGGCTGGACAAACCGCTGAGCATCTGCCGCAGGGTGTACTGCCGCACCATGGGGCGCATATCCTCCTTCAGTTCCGCGATTCGGCTTCCATCCATATCCCGGCCCGCAAGCGCCCTGTAGCCATTCCTGGCATGGCGGGAAAAGGCCTCAATCATATCCTTGGCTTTGCCCCCGGCGTAGGCGAGCATTCGATCAATGAGGAAAAAGCTCCATTTTTGATCCATCAAGGCATTGAGGTTTTCCTCCGCCTTTTCCTCCAGCAGGCAGTAACAAAAGGCCACACAGATCTCCATGGCTCGGAGGGTATCCGTCATCCGCAGCAAAAAAGGTTCCAGCGACTCTCTCAGAGCCGCCGCAGCCTCATCGCCGTTCCAGCCGTAGCAAGAACGGCGTAGGGCCGAGCCGGCCCGGTACTCCAAACAGAGGCCCAGGTGCAAAAGAGCGCCCAGACGGGGTACCAGGTCGTCATCATTGAGCACATGATAGAGAGGATAGCCGGCAGGGTCATACAAAAGCCGACCCGTGGCTACGGTGGGTGAAGCGAAGCCATAGCCCAGCATGTTTTGGGGAAGCACATGCCAGTCATTCATCAGCTTGTGGCAGAGTATCTGCATCACTGCCGCGCCCTGGCTATGACCCGCCATCCACAGGAAAAAGCGGCTGTTCAATCTTCGCATTTCCACCAGAATATCCGCCAGGGTCAGCGTTTCCAACCCCATCTCCGCAGCCGTATCCGGAAAGACAATCCGTTCCGCACTCCGCTCAAACGCTTCAGTCAGCTGGGCAAATCCCTTGTGAAAACCTTCCTCGGTGGTAAAGCGAAAGTTGGAAAACCAATCATAAAACCGTGATCCTGTTCCCATGAACCCAATGGCCACGATATATCTGCCGGCGCGCTGCCGGCGCAGCAGGATGACGGCCTTGATGGTATCGCTCCGCTCCCGTTGCCGCAGCGCCCCCAGCACCTGCTGAATGGGGTTACGCTCCCGCAGGGCGCTCCTGGCCCGATCCTGCCGGCGGCGCAGTTCATGCTGGCTCAGCTCGTCGGAAGAACGGCTTGCCCGATATGTAAGAATCTTCACCCCGCGCAAAGGCCGAATCCCTTTCTGAGAGAGCATCCTTACGCTGTGCGCAGACCGGCGCAACTTCTGTGATAACGGCTTTGGCCCGTGTGACGGCTTGCCGGTTTGCAGCAGATTGTCAGTCTGGATGGACACATCCCTCCATCCCGCATCCATCCAGGCGTCCAGGTCCAGGCGGTAGGTCATGGCCGCCAGCTCAAGGGACAGCAGCAGCGTCTCCTGACGCAGGGGCGGCCGCAGGTGAAAGAAGGGATCCTGACAAAAGGGCCGGCGCAGGGCGTCCAGATCGCTCAAATCAACGCCTGTAACCGGTCCGCGCCCCCGGCGGGGACCGGATGGTAAAAGCATGTCCTCCTCTGGAGTTTCCTTGGTCCTCTTTTCTTCAGGCATGGGAAAGCCGCCTTTCCGATCATTCCCCGCTCCGCTCATAAACCGTGCACAACACATTCCCAAAACTTTCGATGGTCAGCAGCTCATGATATCCCCGGGGAGGCTCCACCCCATAAATGAGCGCATAGGTGGTGTTGTAAAACAGATAGGGCGCGTCCTCATCCTCAAGGATTTCCAGCTTGGCGCGCATATCCGCCGGCAGCACTTCATAGCCGTGGCGTACGCCAAAAAAGCTCATCTCATCCCGGCTGCCCAGCACCAGGGGGAGGTTTTCCTTCCTTTGGGCCTCGCAGAGCAGCCCCATGGCATTTACCGTGCTTACGTCCCAGTAATCCAGCTCCATCCGGGCGGCTGCCGTGCCCCGGCAAAGGAAGTTATAATATCCGTACTGGTAGGGATGATTCGCGATGATCTGTACAGCCGAAACCGCCAAACAGCCGCACAGCAGGGCCGCCCCCGCCCGCCTGGCCCATATCCTTTGCCCGGCCGCCCTCGCCAGGGCTTGCAGTCCGAAACCCGCCAGCAGGGCCACCCCCGCGAACACGAAGTAGAAATGACGCCAGCCGTTGTACACCAGGGGCCTGGCAGCCATGGCATAGCCCAGGGGCAGCAGCCAGCACAGGGTCAGCACCCCCAGCATCAGGGTCTTTTCATCCCTCAGGGCGGCAAGCCTTTTCCTGCACACCCGAAGAACGGCTGCTGCCTGGCCCGCCGCGGCGAGGGGCAGGGTATACAGGGGAAGGGTCGCCAGCATCATGTAGGGCAGATAATAACGGGGCAAGGGGTTCACCCCATGGTCAAACACCATCCCCCGAAAGACCACCACACCGGTCCAGCGGGAGAAACCGGAGGCGTTTTGAAGTGCATGGGTGAAGAAATCCGCCGGATCCGTCCACAGGGCGGGGGTTAGAAGCCCATAGC
>WRHG01000002.1 GCA_009783365.1 Clostridia bacterium
TAGTAGGGGATACCGTTGTCCGAACACCATTTCACGTTGCCCATAATGTAGCCGTCGATCAGGTTCTGGCCGGCCGCGGTCGGCGTGCCGTCTGCGCCCCACATATTATTCTGGTTGTGCCAGTAAATGCGCATGGCCGAAACCTTCATGTCCAGGAGAGCCTGCGAGCCGTTGATGTTGTTCTGGCTGCCCGTCCAGCTCAGGCTGGAGGCGTTGCCGTTGCTGCCGCTGCTGTACCACGGCACGCCGCCGCCGATGCCCTTGATCTTCTGCTGGCTCTCGGCGTTCAGCGACGTCGCGTATTCGGCCTCGCTGCTGGTGAATTCGGCATAAAGCATGACGGGCTCGGTGATGACGGTCGCGCTTGTGTACTTGACACCGTCCTCTGTATACCAGCCGTCAAAGGCGTACCCGTCCCGGCTGATGTCGGCCAGGTTCCCGTAGGGCGCGGTATACGTCACCAGCATGCTCCCCGGCGTTGGGCCGTCCAAATTCACTTCCGACGTGCCGTCCGTGTTCTTGTTGAAGGTCACCTGAATGTCGCTCTTGGGCGTATAGTAGAAAATAAATGCGTTGCCCGTGGCCTGGAGGGTCATGGACTGGGATGTGGGCGCCATGGCCGTATAGCCGGTGATGGAGACCGCGCTTTCGGTGGCCTGCGTTCCAAACACCTGGTTCTGCACAAGTTTGTCCGGCGCCAGGGAGGTTGTGGTGCCGTCCAGATAGTAATGCACCGTGTACTCGATGTCCCGGGCCGGCGCCCAATAGACCGAGATCACAACGTTCTTGTCCGGCATGGTCGGGTTGGGGCTGTTTACGTTAATGTCGTTGGATTCGATGTTGCAAACATAGCCGGCGATCGACTGGCCCGGCCATAGGGTCACCGGGGCGCCGTAATTGTATACGCCCGAGTAGGGGGCGTGGATGCCGCTAACGATGGTCAGCCCGCCGGGATAGATGTTGTTTGCCGAGTCCAGCTGATAGCTTACGTTGTAGCGGTTGATCGTCCACTGGGCGGTAAAGGTGATGTTCGACAGCGGCAGCTGGCCGTAGGCAAAACTGGCGGGATAGGTAAAGTTATCCCGCTTCCAGCCGGTGAAGGTATAGCCCGCCCGGGTGGGCGCGGCAGGCAGCGTGTAAGCGCTCGTTAATAGATTGCCCGGCGTCGTCCTGGTGTTCGCGTTGCTGGCGCTGAACGTCCAGCGGTCCTGTACCTGCCCGCCGGCGAGGGGGGTATAGGGCGGCATGTTGGTAACGGTGTCCGTTGTGTTGGGGTCAAATGTCAGGTAGAAGGTCGGCGTGCCGACCAGGTTTTTCTGGGCGTTGTTGATCACCAGGTCGGTGGGGAAACCGTCGGTGTTACCGCCCCGCCACTCGTACCAGTCCACATAGTCGGTGATCGCGCCGCCGTTGTTGGCGTTTACGATGGTTTCCACCGCAAAGCCTGGGCTGTACATGGGGTTGTTCAGCACGGTAAACTGCTCCTGCACCGTCCCTACGTTGTAGCCGTTGGCGTATTGGCCGGTTTGGGCGTCTTTTTCGTTTCGCGCTTTAATATCGTCCATATGGGCGACGCCGGAGTTCCTGCCCCCGAACGTCTTTGTGGTGCCGTCCGCCTGCTTGATTTCGAACTTCAGGCTGATGTTGCCGTTGTTATCGGCAAAGACCCAGTATTTATAGACGTTGACGGTATAGATTTTCGGCTTGAAGGTGGCGTGGATGGTGTGACTCTGCACCACGCCGGTAAAGGAGTAACCAAAATGCGTCGTGTCAACGGAAAAGGTGATTGGCGCGCCTCCGTCGATATACACCGCGTCGATCAGATATCCGGGTTCCGCGTCCACGGAGAAAGACTGGCTGCTCCCGTACTGGACGTCGATCATCCCGGCCGGGCTGACGGCGCCGCCTGTGGCCGCGGTGGCGGCGATGGCGTAGCTCTTCAGCCGGAAGGACACGTCAATCGTATGATCTTCCGTTACGTTGGTAAATACGTATTGGTTGCCGGGCACATACTCCTGAAAGCCGTCCACCACCACCGCGTAGATTTCGTACCCCGTGTCCGGGGTGATGGTGAATGCCTGGTTTTCCCCGTCGTTCACAATGACGGCGCCCGACGGGCTGATTGAGCCGCCGGCGCCCGTGACGCCGGCCGAGATGGTCCATTCGATGGACATCAGCGCCTCCGCCGACAGCAAAAACGAGTCGGAGCCTATCTGCCGTATGATGTCTCCGGCGGACTCCTGCGCGTTTACATTCGTTATTTCATCTTCCGCCGCCGCCAGCAGCGTTGCCGGGAACAGTTGAACCAAAAGCATCACGGCCAAAAACGCCGCCACGTATTTCCGAACCCATCCCTTCATCGGGTTTCCCTCCTTGCCTATCTTACAGCGTATTTTCTATACAATGCGTCAATCGTGGGTGCGGCTCAGTCCGCCGCGCCCACGATGACCGTGATTTTGTATTCCCATCTCCAGTGATAGCTGTCCTCGTCCACATCAAAGCTGTGGGTCTGCGTGTCCGTAGCCGCCACCACCCAGCCCTGGCCGGCGTCGTAGCGCCACACGGAGAAGGTTTCTCCCTCCGGCTGATCCTCCACGTTGGCGGTCAGGGTCACCTTATCGCCCAGGTGTACCGTCGCGCCCGCGTCCGATGTGATTTTAACCCGGATCGGCGGAAGGTCCCCGCCGTCCTCCGGCTCCTCGTCCCACAATTCCCCGTCCCCGGGAACCTCATTCTCAGGGTTCCCGTCTTCCGGGTCCGCGTTTTCCGGATTTTCTTCTTCCGTATTTACGTCTTCCGGGTCCGCGTCATTCACGCCCGCTTCCTCCGCGGGCTGTTCCGCGGGCGCGGGGTCGGCCGCCGCCGTCTTAGCCGCGGGGATCCGCCTGAAAAACGCGGCTAGCGTCAAATCGCCGGTCAGCGGCTGGTCAAATTCAAAGTACATATTGGGGTTCGTCCCCACCGGGTACCAGTGGGAAAACGCGTGGCCCCTCATGGTCGGGTTGAGCTGCGGGTCCTCTACCGGCGTACCGGCGGCAGCCTCATAATCCAGCAGAATTTGGCCTTCGGGGTTGATGAACAGCACCCTGTACAGGATTGGGTTGCCGTCGGCGTCCAATCCGCCGGTCCAGTCGGACGGCTCGTCTATGTCCAGCCAGTACTCCGGTTCATCCTTCCTTTCGGGAGAGGCGTCGGGAGTATGGGAGCCGTCACTCCCGTCGTCCGGGTCGGCGCTTTCCTCCGGATGCTGCGCTTCATGCTCCTGTTGGGGAGCAAGCTCGCCGGGCGCTTCGATGACGGTATTTAAATCTTCGGGCAAACCGGCCCCCTCGTCCGCGAAAGCCGCCGCCCCCAGGGCGGAGACGATGTACAGCAATACGGTCAGCCAGGTCAACATTCTGCTCTTCTTCATGATGGTGCCCTCCTTGCGATTTCGGAAAAATGGTATTCGACCGGATGGTGATTACAACCAAGACGATGAATAATACATTTGAAGTAACAATCGGGAATGTAACTTTCTAACGTAAAATTGCAGACTCAGTATATGTTACGTATTGTACGAATGCAAGCCCTTTTTCAATTGGGGAGTTCTCGTCATTTTTTTGTCGCGATTTTGAAACAATCAACTTTTTGTTAATTTTCAAGAGTTTCAGGGGTTATATATTGGTTACACGAATCAAAAAAAGCCAACGCGCATAGAGTCCATCGTATGGTGGAAGCCGCGGAACATGAGCCGATGCAAGCATTTCCCGCGTCGGCCCTCATGAAAAGCGTCGTTTCGAAAAATCGACAACAAGATACAACAATCCTGTCAAACAAACATGTTGCTATTTGGCGTATTCATTACTGACAGCGATGGTTACGCGTATCTTGAAAAAATAACAAATCAGAGACACCCCACCCATTGTGGAAGCCGGGCGAGCGACCACAATTTGTTGTAAATTATGAAGATTCGACCGCTTGTTAACCTTCGGGCCGCTCTCTTTGTAATTCGGTTTTTTGGAAGCTAAAAAAACAGCGGCGGAGCAATTTGTTGAAATGACAACATGTCGGACGGTTGCGCGCGCGCCGGCGCTTCACCCGGACTCCTCCGGCGTATGTGAATAAGATGTAACTAGATGTTGCGGTTTTATTGAGAAAAAGTGTCAAAAACATCAATATCTAGCGGAGATTTTCATTGATCCGCTTTTTTTGCTGGTACATGCGGCTGTCCGCAAGGGCGATCACATCGTCCATGCTCTCCCGTATGGAATCCCGGACGGCGGCGCCCATGGCTACCGAAACTTCGAAGGGAAGGGAATCGGCGCCGGACAGGGCGTTCCCGATCCGCTCCATCAGCTCGCGGGCGTCCTCCATGTGGCTGTGGGGCCATAGGTAAATAAACTCATCGCCGCCGATCCGGGCCAGGAAGGATGATTTCGGGCATAGCTTTTCCAGCGTTTCGGCCACCGCCCGCACCATCATGTCGCCGAAGGAGTGCCCAAACGAGTCGTTTACCGCTTTCAGGCCGTTGATGTCGCACATCACGCAGCTGAGGGGAATGTGCTCCGGGGTGTCCAGCCGCTTTTTGGCCCCCTCGTAGGCCAGGCGGTTTGCGAGGCCGGTTAGGATGTCCACGCCCGCCTTGGCCTCCAGGCGGTCAATGAGCGCCCTGTTTTCCGATACGTCGGTGAAAATCGCGATGGACCCCACCTTTTGTCCCCGTTCGTCGGTAAGGTCATGGGTGCGAAGGTTCAGAAAAGTGGAATAGCCGCCATGGTCCACGGTCTGGTCCGGGCGGTTTTCTTTTCCAACCCATTCCGTGACCGCAACCTTCCTGTCCCGAAGAGCGTCCATCACGCCCTGTAAAGAACAGGAGGACAGGTCGAGGCCCTGGGAGGAAAACCAGCGATCGGCGCCGGGATTATAATCCGCTACCAGGCCGTTTTCATCCAGCACCAGGATGAACTCATCCAGGTGGCTGAACACCTGGCTTCTGGCAAAGCGGACGAAGATGCTCTGGCTGCTGCCGGTCATGGCCAGATGGACCAGCAGCAGCGCCACGCTTCCGGCGATGGCGGTAAGTTCCAGATTGGGAGGCGTCAGGCTCAGAAATTGCGGCGCGCTGCAGGCCAGTACGAGGGAGATGCAGAGTACCATCATGGCGGAAGTCGGCCTGTAGAACTTCGGCATATGGAAATGGCCTACGAGGATGATGCCGATGATGGTCAGGGCTTGGGCGAAACAGTAGCCGATCAGCACCCAAAACCACGGGCCCCATGGGTTTTCGGCAAAGTATGCCGACGCCGCGGGGCGGACACTGATTTGGCGGATGAGTTCATGGCTCCCCGATGTTAATACCATCAAAGCGTTGCCCGCGGGGATCAGAAAAAGAAAGAACACGACAGACGGCGAAGGCTTGTACGAGGGGTGAAAGAATTCCTGCATGAACAAAAACAGGAAGGGCGGAATAAACCCCACAAAAAGCAGGTCCAGGTTCCGGAGGATGCCGCGCTCGGGGATGCCTTCCACGATAAGGGTCGGGAGCTTGCAGGCAAACCATCCGAGCATACAAAAACACAGCAGTATAAACATGAGGTCCTGCCGCGCTTTCCGGTACCTGGAGCAGGCCGATATAAAAATGACGGTGGTAAGCAGTACAAAAGGGAGGTAAATGCCGACAACGGATGTGTTGTCCATAGCTTCACCCCTTATACATTCGTCAGCAGCTCCTGATAGGTGGGCATGGGCCAATACGCAGCCCCCACCAGTTGCTCCAGGGCGTCGCCCGCGGCGCGGAGGTCCCCCATGGCGGCGTATACCGCATCCCGGGCGTAGGTGGCGCGTTCCAACGGGGAGGCTTCCGCGTCCCTGCCGGATAGGGCTTTGTCTAGGGCGTCGGTATGTTGGACCAGGGCTTCCATCTGCCGGCGGATGGCCTCCAGCAGGTTGGTTTCCGTTTCAATGGAGAGGTCCAGGTTCTTTTTATGGGTGGCTCCCCGGGCTACGTCCCCCGTATAGGCGATGGCGGCCGGGAGGATCATGCGGCGGGCCATATCCAGCATGAACAGGGCCTCGATGTCAATCACCTTCGCGTAGCTTTCCAGATAGATTTCGTAGCGGCTGCGAACCTCGTTCCTGCTTAGCACCTTGTGCTTTTCAAAAAGCGACAGGTTTTTTTCCGCCAGGTAGTTGGGGAGAGCCTCCACCGTATCCTTGATGTAAAGCAGGCCGCGCCGCCGCGCTTCCAGAACCCAGGCCTCGTCGTAGCCGTTTCCGTTAAATATGATGCGGGTATGGAGCTTCAGCTGCCGGCGAATCAGCGCATTTAAGGCGGAGGTGAAGTCCGGGGCTGTTTCCAGCTCGTCGGCGTACTGGCGCAGGCTTTCGGCGATTGCGGTGCCGAGCGTCGCGTTGAGGCCGCTGACGCTGGCGGAACTGCCCAGTATGCGGACCTCGAAGCGGTTGCCCGTAAAGGCGAAGGGAGAGGTACGGTTGCGGTCTGTGGAATCCTTGGGAAATTTGGGCAGCACATGGACGCCCAGCCGCATCTCCTGGGCCTGCCGCTGGTTCACATAGGCGCTTTCCTGGACGATGGCTTCGATGATGCGGTTCAGCTCGTCCCCCAGGAACATGCTGATGATGGCGGGCGGCGCTTCATAGCCGCCAAGGCGCTGGTCGTTGCCTGCGCTGGCTACCGCCACCCGCAGCAGGTCCTGGTAGTCATCCACGGCCTGAATCACGGCGGTAAGGAAGAGCAGGAATTGGGCGTTTTCATTGGGAGTATCCCCGGGGTCAAAGAGATTCACCCCGGTGTTGGTGGTCAGGGCGAAGTTGTTGTGTTTGCCGCTCCCGTTCACCCCGCTGAAGGGCTTCTCGTGCAGCAGGCAGACCAGACCGTGCCGGTCCGCTACCTTCTTCATGATGTCCATGGCCAATTGGTTGTGGTCCGCGGCGATGTTGACCGTGGTATAAGCGGGCGCCATTTCGTGCTGGCCCGGCGCGGTCTCGTTGTGCTGGGTCTTGCATAATACCCCCAGTTTCCACAGTTCCGCGTTCAGCTCATTCATGAATTCCTTCACCCGGGGTTTGATGACGCCGTAATAATGATCGTCCAGCTCCTGGCCTTTGGACGGTTTGGCGCCAAAGAGGGTGCGGCCCGTATGGATCAGGTCCGGCCGCCTGCGGCAGGTGGCCTTGTCCACCAGAAAGTACTCCTGCTCCGGCCCTACCGTAGGCAGTACCCGCTGCACGTCGGCGTTGCCAAAGAGCTTCAGAACCCTCAAAGCCTGCCGGTTCAGGGCTTCCATGGAGCGCAGCAGGGGTGTTTTTTGGTCCAGCGCTTCGCCGCCATAGCTGCAGAATGCCGTGGGGATGCACAATATGCCGTCCTTGAGGAAGGCGTAGCTGGTGGGATCCCAGGCGGTATAGCCCCTGGCTTCAAAGGTGGCTCGCAGCCCCCCGGAGGGAAAGGAGCTGGCGTCCGGCTCGCCCCACACCAGTTCCTTGCCGCTGAACTCCAAAATGGCGGTCCGGTCCTGCCGGAAGCTCAAAAAGCTTTCGTGTTTTTCCGCCGTCACCCCGGACATGGGCTGAAACCAATGGCTGTAGTGGGTGGCGCCGTGCTCCACCGCCCAATCCTTCATAGCCTCCGCTACGGTACCCGCGATGGACGGGTCCAGCGACCGCCCCTGCTCGATGGTGCGCCGAAGCGCCTGATAGGTGTCCAGAGGCAGGCGCTCCCGCATGGAGGCGTCATTGAATACCGCTTCCCCAAAAAACTGACATGGTTTCAAAAACAGTACCTCTTTCCGGAAGCGCTGAGGTTCTCCGAAAGCCCGTCCTCCTGCGCTTCCCCATCCTCGGGGTCATCTTCATCCCCGGGGGCGTCCTCCTCCCCGGGAGCATCCTCCTCCCCGGGGGCTTCATCATCTCCGGAGGCCGCGTCGTTCTCCGGCGTCTTGCCGTCCCCTTCCGTCTTTGTCTCCGCGGGCCTTTCCGGTTCCGGCAGACGGAAGTAGGGCAGGAGCCTGAGGCTGGCTTGAAATCCGGCCTGCACCAGGAGGGAGGAGAGGCTTTTGTTCGCCACAAGGGCGGCTGCGTCGGCAGGGGTGATGGGATCGGGGATCCATTTGGCCTTGGATCTGCCCAATAGGCTCAGCTCGATGGTCTGGGGCAGCTCTTCCCCGCTGACGGTCAGCGTGGCGTCTACGCCGGTGGGCGCGGTGTTGGACGCCCGGCCGGTAAATGTGGCGTCCAGCGTGATTTCCAGGGCGGGGAAAGACAGGTACTCCTCCTGCTCCTCTTGGGTCATGGGGGTTTCCTGGCTTCCGCTCTGTTTTTGCCAATAAGGTTCCAGAGAAAGCTTTATATCGTGGTTCAGGGAGCTTTCCGCTTCAATGGCGCTATGTTCCGTCCGGGCGTGGGTGAGGGTAAAGGCCGCCGAAAGGCCGGGCACACCGGAGGATTCTCCGTCGCCCACCATATAGCTGGCCAGGCCTCGGGGCTCCATCAGCAGCGAGCCCTGATAGACCTTCACGTCGGTCATGGTACTGTACTCCTGGTAATTGACGCGTATGGCAATGTCCTTGCCCGTAAGGGAGACCACGTTTTCGTCCGGAATGTCGCCCAGGCCCGCCTCCCGGTCATAGGCCAGCTCAAGGCTGCCTGAGGAGGCGTCGTAGAGAGGCAGGCGCAGGTGCAGCGCCACGGTGTCGCCCCGTATGGTCACCGTGCGGGAAATGGTTAGCTCCTTTTCGATGGGCAGTTCGTCAATGGCGAGAAAGTAAAAATTCTGCATCTGGGGGTTGAGCATCAGCCGGGCTTGGTCCGCGGACAGGAAGGCCTGAAGTCTGTTCAGCAGCGCGTCGTCGGACAGCAAATCCAGCACCATCTGTTTCAATTGGGCCTTGAGGGCGGCCGGGGAAACCGCGTACCGCGTTTCCATGGTGGTTGTGCCGTCCGCCAACTTGTCCAGGACCGTGCTTTGGCGGTGACCTTCGATCCACAGATCGATCCTGGTGGCGTAGGCGCCGAGGGCCTGCTGCAGCTCCGCGTCATTGACGCCGCCCCGGTTCGCCAGCAGCATCGAGGCAAGGAAGGACAGCAGCGATGGCATGGCGGTGTTTTTCGTGAGCCCCCGGATCATCTGTTCCATGGGGGCCGGGTTTAAATCCCCCCCTTGGGGAGTTTCATTTTGCGCGTCCGCCGGCGGGGAACCGGATAGGGCCAGAAGGTCCCCAAGGGAATACCAGGCGTCATTCAACAGGCTGCTTTTCAGGTAGGCGTCCTCCTCCCGCAGAGCCACCGAAAACGTGGCCCAGGGCGAATCGCCGCCGGGGAAGGAAAGATCCGCCCGGTGTTCGGGCGGACCGGGGTTGTCCGGCGTCTGCCGCACATAGAGATAGGTAAGGTCGAAGACCAGGGGAGATACGGTGGAGAGGGCTTCCTGCTCGCGGCCTTCCGCGGCGCTTAACGTCAGGGTCAGCGTGCCGCCGAAACCGCTTCCGGCTTCCAACTGTTTCCGCAGTTTTTCGGCCAGGGTATAGTCCACGCCGGAGGCAAAGCCTTGGCTCACAGCGCCCAAAGTGATGAGGAAAACCAAGAGGAGTGAAAGAAGCGCCCGGTGAGTTCGGTTCATCACGGATTCCTCCTTTGATGGGGAGATGCGTCCATTACGGGTTTCGGCAGTCAGTGAAACAGCGCGGGGAATGCGGGGAGGTCGCTCTCCCGCAGGCCGTCTGTCAACAGGGCAATATCCTCGGCTGGCAGCGCCGAGAGGGCGATGAGCAACCTTCCTGCCAGCCGCTGTTCCATTTCATCCATCAGGTTCAGCCGGTTTTCCGCGGTAAGGTCGTCCAGGGAAAGAGGGGTCATATCCGCCGGGACGGGGTGAACCTTGAGGCCGGTGGGCGCGGACCCGGGATCGGGCCCATCCTTCACCAAAAACGATAGATCCAGCGAAACGTCCGCGTCCACGGATTCCTCGGGCCGGTCCGCAGAGGGATCGACGGCCGGGCCGGCGCTGTCCCGGGGCAGGGGCGGAAGATCCGCTATGCGGGAATAATCCGCCTCCGCGCTCAAGGCCGGGGAATCATCCGCCGGCGCGAAGGTAAAACAAAGAGCGGAGACGATCCTTTTATCCAGTTGGCGCTCTACCTGAACCTGGCCGCTTACGCGGCCGCCCTCCGGGCCGGCGCTGATACGCAGATCCGGGGTTGCGGTAAAAAGGGTGGTGGCGGACGCGCTCTTGCTTTCCGCGCGCTTGACCTGCGATGTCCAGGACCCTTTCAGGCCCCGGCCGCCGCCGTCCTCCTTGCCGGACAGGTTCACCTTCGTCAGCCTTGTTTCCGATGCCTTGCCCAGCCGGAGAGTCAGCTGGCTGCTTCCCTGAATGCTAAAATCGTCCTCAAACCGCTTCTGGGTCATCAAACCCTCCGCCAGGAGGGCGGGGCGCGCGCTCTTTTGCGGGGCGGTTTCCAGTTTGTAGCTGTCCTTCCGCTGAACGCCGTTGTTCACAAAAGCCCATTGATAGGTCAGCTTGCTGGTGGAGCCGTCTGGATAGAGGAGCGTGCCCTTCATGGCCACGCCCATGTCCTTGTCCTTTTCGCCGGCTTTATAGAGGGTCACGGCGAGATCCTTGCCGAAACGCGCCTGGTTCAAATCCTCCCGGCAAGCGTCGTCCATGCCGCATTGAAGCATATTTCGAAGGAAGGGCAGCATTCCGTCGCTCTGCTCGGGAGTCAGCCGCGCGGTCTGGCTCCACCGGGCTGTGCCGATGTCCTTGATGCGGTGGCTGACCCGCTTTTTTACCGCGTAGGGTTCGCAGGCGTTAATCAGCGCCCTGTAACACCCGTCGGCTTCATCGATGGCGGCCAGGAAATCAAAGGAGCCCGTGGGGATGGCTGAGCGCGCTTTTTCTTCGGCGCTCCCGGAGGAAGGGGCCGCGGCTTCCTGGCCATCCGCTCCGCCGAGCAGGGCCAGCGGGGACGCGAACCGGCTTTCCAGGGCGCGGTTGGGTAGCAGGTCTGTTTGCAGGGTATAAACGCCGGACCGCTGAACCTCGGCGATGGTCATCACGGGGTCCTGGTCGCAGCGGAGGCGCAGTACGGTTGTCGATTCTTCCGCGCCTTCCGCCAGAACGGCGTCTATGGCCACATGGCGCAGCAGGGCGTTCAGTGAGTCAAGCCGGTTATTGGGAAAGGGAAGCAGGCCGTCCACGCGCAAGGAAGCGGTAAAGCGCAGCGGCTGCCACCGGCCCAGCCATCCGGAAAGAGGACCCTCCAGGCCCGAGGCCTGCAGATCCTCACCGCTTGCCGTCAGCGGTACCGCGAACGCCAGCAGCGTGAACAGCAGCGCGATGATGCCGGCCGAATGCCGAGGGGGTTGATGCGTTTTTGGGTTCATTCGTGAGCCTCCTCCCGCTCCAACAGCCCTTGCAGCAGAGCGGTTTGTTGGGCCGCGCTCCGGGCCTGGTTCAACGCCCTCCTGATGCTGGCAGCCCCCTGAAGACCGCTGACGTAATGGCCTAGGTGCTTGCGCATTTCCAGCACTCCCAGGGTTTCGCCCTTAAAACCCGCCATGAGCTCAATATGCCGGATAGCAAGGCGTATACGCTCCCCGGGGGAGGGCGGGGATACGGGCAAGCCGTCGAGGGCCTGCCGCGCCGCGCGAAACAGCGCCGGGTTGCCCATTGCCCCCCGGCCGATCATTAGGCCGGGACAGCCTGTTTCCGCCAGGATGCGCACCGCGTCCCCCGGGGTAAAAACGTCGCCGTTGGCGATGACGGGAAGGGATGCGGCTTCGCGGATTGCCCGGATCGCCCTGTAATCCGCCCGTCCTCCATAGCCCTGCTCCCGGGTACGGCCGTGGACGCAGATCCACTGAAAACCCAGGCCGGCCGCGGCTTGAGCCAGCAGCGCCGCGTGAAGGCTCTCCCGGTCGAAGCCCAGGCGGGTTTTCAAGGTGACGGGCAAGTAGGTGTTGGCCTTTACGGCCTCCATGATCCGAAAGGCCAGGTCCGGATTCTTCAACAGAGCGCTGCCCTCGCCGGAGGATGTGACCTTGCGCGCGGGACAGCCCATGTTGATATCCAGGGAGGTGAACCGACCCAGGGCGGTAATGCGGGCCGCGGCTTCGCCCATGGCTGCCGGGTCCTTCCCAAAGAGTTGGCAGGCGGTGCCCGGCTCCTGCGGGTGGACTTCCAGCAGGCGGGCGTAGGCGGGGTTGCCGGGCTTGGCGCACAGGTAGCCCACGGCGCTCACCATCTCGGTACACGCATAGCCCGCGCCCATCCGGTAGCTGAGCAGCCGCATGGGCCAGTCCGTGATTCCCGCCATGGGAGCCAGCCCCAGGGTGGCCCGGGTTGTTTTTCCGCTTGGCGGAAGGTTCGGGGCGGCGGTCCCGGCGGGGGCCGGTTCGGGGCGGGGGGCTGTTTGACCCTCCCGCCTCATCTCCCGCCTCCTCTGGGGAAAGCGGCGATGCGGCCCTCCGTGCCCGCGTAGGGAAGCAGTGTAAGCTCATACTCCGTGGTGACCGGCAGGCCCTGGGGGGGCGGCGTGATGAAGCCGTTCTTGGCCTGCCAGCCGGGCGCGCCGCAGGCGCGGGCGTAGACGAGAGGGACGCCGTCCTTTTCCCCGGAGGACAGTATGGGGGCGGCGTCTTCGCCGGCGACGGTCAGGGCGTATTGCCAGCCGTCCTCCGGGTCCGGAAGGGAGAGAGCCATCAGGGTAGGACCGCAGAATACGGACTGGCTGCCGCGGTACCCTGTCTCCGCGCGGGGAACGCAGGCATACCGAAGGGTGACCGCGCTGCCCTCTTGATAAGTGCCGCGCAGGGGCAGCAGGGCGCCCGCCGGCACTGGCCGCGTCTTTTTACCGCCGTCCGGGGTCACGCTGGCATCCAGCGCGTAGTGCGGAACCCGCAGCAGCAGGGTGAAGAGAACGGGTTGCTTGGTTTCCACGGTAAGGGTTAAGGTGCGCCGGAACAAGCCTTCCGCCTTGCATCGGATGCGCAGGGGCGCGCCTCCGATGCGGGTTACGCAGCCGCCGGAGACTGGAAGCAGCAGGGCTATCTCATCCGCTTCCCGGACCGTCCAGACGGACCGGCGGAGGGCGTACAGCGCCCTTAACAGCCATGCGGTTTCCGCCGGGGTAGGGGGAAGGAGGACGCAGCTTTCATCCCCGGGAAGCCGGTTCACAGGCTGCAGGCTTCGGATGCCTCTGTCGCCGATCATGTCGGGCAGGGCGTTGGCCAGCAGCATTTCCAGCTGCTCTGCCGCGGTCAGGTCGCCGCTTGCCATCAGCACGTCGGCGAGGGCCTCCGCCAGGGAGCAAAGGGCGGGTAGATCCGTGGCCCGGGCTGGATCCCGGCCCGCCAGGTACGGATCAGCCAGGAAAGCGCCCGCCGGCGCGCCGTGGTAGCGCTTTAGGTTGGCAAGCCCTGCTTTGGGGGCCGCGGCATCCCGGCCGGAGCCGCTGTAGAGGGCCAGGAGGGCAGTCATTGCGATTGTGTCGGCGGTGAGGCTGCCCGTAGCCAGCAGTTCCATCCGGCGATGGTACTCGGCGTTGCCGCCCGGGTCCTGCGGCCGCTGATAGGCTTTCAGAAAAGGGAAGCTGTGCAGCATGCCCGCCACATCCGGCAGTTGGTATCTCAGCCCTTCCAGCAGGGTAAGCAGGAAGGGCTGCCCGGTGCGGCGGTAGAGCTCGTCCGTCACCCGCAGGGCGTCCGCCCCCGCGGTGAAGAGCGCGTCTTCGGGCAGGCTCGGCATCGTTTCCTGGAAAGTGCGCATGGCGGATAAAAGGCGCAGCATCGCGCTCTTATCCCGGCTTGCGGAGGCAGTCATCAGGGCTGCCCTGGCCAGGGACAGAAAAACGCGCGGATCCGCCCGGTCAAGGCCCTCCGCCGCGACTTCCACATCCGGCAGGGGAGGAAGATCCGTATAGCCGCCCAGCTTGCTGGCCAGCACCGCGTCCAGCGGAGACATGGCCTGAATATCGGCCATGCCAAGCACCTGGCGGTTCATGGCGTGAAGCAGCCCCCCGTCCTGCACGGCCGCGTCGTTCAGCGGCGTGAAGGCCGGGTTGCCCAGCGGTGAGCGGCGATAAGCTTCCAGTGAGGGCATGGGGGGCCTCCAAGGGTGATGAATCGGGGAGGGGATCCGGCTGAAAACGCGTGTTCTCCTATGGACGGCCTCTCCTCTCCGCATACAGTATTATATAGGTTTTTTACATACCGTCAAGCCTGGAGATTGACGGCGCCTTTCCCTCCGGCCTCAGGGAATCAATGGCCGGGAGTTCCATGCCGCCGCGTTGACGGTTCCCGGGCGGCGTGATATGCTGAAGCCGCAGGAAACGGAAGGGAGGAAAGGACATGGTTGCGCACATTGGGATGTTCTGGCTCAAGGAGAAGGACGACGAGGCCCTCGTGGCGGAGACCGTGGAAAAGCTGAACGGCATGCGGGGGAAGATTCCGGGGATGACAAGCCTCCATGCCGGCCGGGACCGGGGGATGTCCCCCCGCGGCTGTCATGTATGCCTCTCCGGGCTGTTTACGGATTGGGAGGCGCTGGAAGCGTATCAAAATCATCCTGTCCACCTGCCCGTGAAGGCCCACATGCACGCGGTGATGGAGCGGAGCGCCAGCGCGGATTTCGAGGTGGAGGCATGAGGGAAAAACAGGCAAAAACCGGCCCTAAGGGGACCCCGAACTCCGGCGGGGCCGGAGCGGAAGCGGATTCCGCCCTGTCCGGAAGGTTGTGGGTCCGGCTGATGACGGGACACCGATGCCTCCGCGAGGCGGTGCTGCCATGCGGCAGGGAAGATCCGCGGGAAGCCTTGCGCCGGGCCCTTCCCGAGCTGGATGTAAGCCAGCCCTTATGGCTGCCCATCCATCAGGCGGACTGGGCGGAATATGCGCTGGCGCGGTTTTTGCCGGAGCATTTTGTGGACAGCGTTCCCTTTGACAGGATGGAGATCAGCTACATCGCCCCTCCCGAGGAGGCCCGTCCGGTCCGGAAGCGGAACCCCCTGTGGGATGCGTAGGTAGTACGCCGGAATAGAGCGTCTGTGTCGAAGCGGCTGTGTTTTCATGTCGAAAATACGTCCAAAATGTTAGAGAAATGTAAGTATATCAAAGCGGAAGGGCAGGGCCTCTTCCGTTGTTTTTCTATATATATATGGTATAATGTGTTATAAACACAACATATGGTATCACCAAGGAGGAAACAGCATGACGAGCCGTACCTTTCATCCCGGCCGTTTACATGGTCAGGCAATGGTTCCGCCTGCAAAGAGCGAGATCCAGCAGGCGCTTCTGCTGAGCGCGCTGGGCCGTGGCTCATGCCGCCTTCACGGATGTCCGCCGCCCATTAGCAATGACGTACAGGCCATGATCAATGGGGTGACCGCGCTGGGGGCCGCTGTGGAACGGAAGGGAAACACGATGTTGGTACGGCCGCCGGGCCGGGGGTCGGCGGATGAAGGGCCGGAAGGCCCGGCGGCGGTCCTTCACGCCCATGCGTGCGTTACCGCGCTGCGCATGCTGATACCTGTGCTTTGGGCCAGAGGGCAATCCGCCCGCGTCATTGTGGACGAAGGCCTTGCAAGCCGCCCGTTGGAGGCGCTGCGGCCTCTGGCGGAGCAGGTGGGCGCCACGATGGCCGGCCATCCCGCCCGGGACGGGGAGCCCGCCTGGGTGGAAGTGAGCGGCAAGCTGAACGCGGGCAGCTACCGGGTGATGGGGTCTCTACCAAGTCAGTTTGCCACCGGGCTGCTGATCGCCCTTGCGCATGCCACGGATGAGGCGGGCCAGCCGGCGCCGTCCCGGCTGGTGGTGACCGCGCCCATGGTGAGCCGCCCGTATCTGGATATATCCCTGCGGATGTTGAGGGAGTTTGGCAGCAATGTGCGGGAGGAACAGGAGGGGGTTTTTGCGATCAGCCCGGCCGGGCTTCATCCCCGGCCCCGTATGTATCCGGCCGACGTGCGTATGGAGGGGGATTGGAGCCTGGGGGCGGCGCTGCTGTGCGCAAACGCCATGGGCAGCGCGGTGGTGATCAAAAATCTGCGGGAAAAGGCTTCCCTGCAGGGTGACGCCCGCATTCTGTTTCTGCTGAGGGAGATGGGCATGCTGGCCTATGAAGACCGGGGCGAGCTGTATGTCACCTGCCCGTCCCGGGCGGGGCTTCTGCCGCTGGCCGCCGACTGCGAGGACGTACCGGACCTGGTCTCGATGCTGGCGCTGACATGTACCCAGGCTCATGGTCAGTCCGTCCTCTACGGGATGGAGCGGATACGGGGGAGGAAGCGCGGCCGTATTCAGACCGTGATAAAGCTGCTCCGCAAGATGGGCGGTAAGCTGAACCTGAGCAAGGATGGGGACGCGCTGGTCATCAAAGGGCCTACGCCGCTGAAGGGCGGTTTTACGGCGGATGCCGGGAACGATCACCGGATCATGCAGTTAATGGCCGTGGCGGCGTTGATTGCCGACGGGCCGGTTACCGTCACCGGAGTGGAAGCCCGGGGCGGCTCCTGGCCCGGATTTTTGGATATATATAAGGATCTGGGCGGAAAGGCGGATTGAGAAGAGGTGCAATGGTCCTGAAAAACCAGTTGCTGACGCTGGACTGCCTCCGGTTGGGAACGGAGTTGGAGGGTATCTGCCAGGCCGGCGGACGGACCGTCTTTGTGCCGGGGGCTCTGCCAGGGGAACGGATTGAGGCGAGGGTCCTGAAGGAACGGTCCCGCTATGCCTTTGCCAAGGTGGAGAGGCTGCTTGTCGCCTCGCCGGACCGGCAGGCGCCGTTCTGTCCGGTCTACGGGCTGTGCGGGGGATGCAGCGGCCAGCACATGCGCTACGATGCTACCCTGCAGGCAAAGCGCCGGAACGTGCTGGACGCTCTGCGCCGGGTGGGGGGCTTGGCCGTAGCCGAGGAGGACGTGCCGCCGGCGCTGGGTGCCGAGAACCCCCTTCACGGCCGCAACAAAACAGCCTTGCCGGTGGGCGGCGGCGGGTCGGAGCCTGCGCTCGGCTTTTACCGAAAGCGCAGCCATCAAATCGTGCCCATCGAGGATTGCCCCATCGCCATGCCGGGCGTAAGCGGCGTCATCACTGCCATGAGGGACTGGATGGACCGGGACCTTGCGGCCTTTTCCCATGGGGGCGAATCCGCCTGTGAAAGGGGGCCGGGCCCGCTTAGGCATGTGGTGGTCCGGTCCTCGCGGAACGGGGAGCGGATGGTGCTGCTGGTGGCGGCGACTCCGCGTCTGCCGGGCATTCCCCGCCTTATCGGCCTGCTCGCGAAAAAAGTACCGGGATTTCAGTCGTTGCATCTCAGCGTAAACCCGCATCCCGGCAACGCCATCCTGGGCCCGGACAGCCAAAAACTCCACGGCTTGGACGCCTTGACGGAGACGCTGTTGGGCATCGAATTTGAGATTTCTCCCTTGGCCTTCTTGCAGGTCAACCCGGCTCAGACGGAGAAGCTTTACCAATGCGTTATGGATTTTGCCGACGTTGGTTCGGGTGATATCGTGGTGGACGCCTATTCCGGAGCGGGTACCATCGCCCTTTGCACGGCCCGGCGGGCAGGGCGGGTAATCGGCCTTGAAATTGTGCCTCAGGCCGTGGAAAGCGCCCGCAGGAACGCGGAGCGGAACCGGATTCGCAATGTGGCCTTTCACGCCGCCGCCGTGGAGGATGCGTTGCCCCGCCTGGTGGCCCGGGGGCTCCGGCCGGACGTGGTGGTGCTGGACCCGCCCCGCAAGGGCGCCGATCCCGCCGCAATCGAGGCGGTGCTCGCCGCAAGACCCGGCAGGGTGGTTTATGTCAGCTGCCACCCGGCTACCCAGGCCCGGGATATGGCTTTGCTGGTAAAGGGCGGATACCGGCTTGCCCGGTGCCAGCCCATCGATATGTTCTGCTATGCGAGCGGCGTTGAGAACGTGTGCCTGCTTACGCCCTAAAGGGAGGATCCTCCTTGCGCGCGCTCACTTCCCCCGCTGAAACAGATATTTTACCCTCCCCGCCAGAGACAGCAGGCTTTCCCGGTCAAAGAACCAGCCGAAGACCACGGTGATGGCGGCTGCGTAGATCAGCAGGGGCACCGCCAGCGTGATCCACTTGAAGAAGCCGTTGATCTGCAAAGGCAACAACACCAGGAAGGGCAGGGCAATCAACGCTGATTGCAGCATCATGCGCAGAATGCGCCAGAAGGTCTTTTGCCAGGGAAGATGGGTAATGTGCCTGGGCACGAAACGGAGCTGCAAAGAGGTGCGCAACAGGTTGGCGCAGATGAGCCCCGCCAGTACGCCGCAGACCGCCTGTGTGATGCCCCATTGCAGCCCCAAAAAACCGAGGCCCAGCCCAAGCGCTACCGCGGTGGCCACCTGGGCGGTACAGTGATGGCGGGTTTCGCGGAACTTGCCGCTGGCGGTAATCATCAGGTCCATGGGCATCTTGCCATGGTCCGTGATGGCTTCCAGTACGACCAGCATGCCGATTGCCGGGACCATGTAGTTGGCGTCATGAATTTTGTTGGTATACAGCACTACAAAGGGCACGATCAGGATGGCGGCGCAGGAAAACAGGATGGTGGTCACCGCCAGGTATAGGTATTCAAAATCCCGGTACGCTGCTTGAAATTTCTTCTCCTGACCGCTGACCAGCAGGTTGCCGAAGCCGGAATAGATGCCTGTTGTGGTCATTTTAAGGATGCCCCATAGGCCGATGGTTACCATATGGTAGGTTCCGTATACGCTGACCGTGGCCGCGTCACGGGTGATGATGCTGGTGAGCATAACCCCCGCACCCTGGTGAAAGGCGGTGGTGATCTGCTGGTACATGGCGTCCCAGCGGCGGGACAGGGCGCCTTTGTTGGGCGGAGCGAAGGGATTGACCCGGGGGTATTGCCGGCGTACGTAGGCGGACAGAATCACCGAGCGCAGGAGGATGGTCAGGGAGGCGCCCAGCCGTACCAGGATGACGTTGACCTTGAGGTAGCTGAGAACCACGATGAGGGCCGTGGAGACCAGAAGGGAAGTCATGGAGGCAATGGAGACCATGTACGTACGCTGGTCCGCGGTGAGGAGGACCCGATAGCGGGACAGTGTGAAAAACTCCAGGGAACCGGAAATGCCCATGGCGATCACCAGCAGCCCCACGGACAAGCTGTCCATGGTGTCCACCCGGAAATACAGGGGAAATATGGCGGCAAAGGCCAGTGTGACGCCCACGAAGAGGTAGCCCGCGATGTTGTAAAAACCGCGGGCCGCGGAAACAATGGCGCTGACCCCCTCGATGTCTCTGTCGGCTAGCGGCTTGTACAGGCTGTATACCGCCGCTGAGGCCAGCCCCGCCTCCACCAGGCGGAAGTAGGTTAAAAACTCGGTTACGGACACGATCAGGCCGTTCACTTGAGATCCATAGATGGACATCATCAGCCGCGGCGTTACAAAGCCCATCAGCATGGCGGTCAGCTGATAGGCGGCGGTGGAAACCGTATTTTGCACAAATCGGGCGGTGCGCGTATTTCGGCTCATTGTCACATTCCTTCCGGGATATGATGGGGGACTCCGCCGCCGGCGCGGCGGGTCCGGGCGCGTCGCCCGTTGCCGCCGGGCGCGCTTCCAGCCCCGCCTCCCGCGGGGCAAAGTGAAAGCGGCCTCAGGCCGCAGGATAAAGTTAAGATTGCCTTACCCGGCGACAAATGTCAAGCAGTTTTTTCCTGTGTTTTTCACATGTGGCGGCGCATCCGCCGGGGCGCAACGTATCCTTGGCGAATGCCCGGATATTGGCGCGGCGGGCCGCGTCATTCCCTTCATGCTTTCCATTTGCCGTTTAATGCCGGCGCCGCATCCTGATGATCCACTTCACGAGTTCATACCATAGCACAGACGCCGCGCCCAACCCCAGCGCGGATAACAATTGCAATGCGGAAAGCGGCGAAAGCTTCAGCAATTGATGAAGCGGGGTATACAGCATAACAAGCAATCCCGCCATCACCAAAATCACAACCGCCCACATCACTTTATCCTTTGCGAGGCGCTTCACGGACGTGAAGATGGGGTCCGTGTCGGAACTGTTGACTTGAACCAAAAATAAATTGGCGAATATGATAACGACTAACCCCATGGCGCGCGCTGCAGGGGCGGCTTCCGGGTTTTCCGACAGCACGTGGTAATACGCGCCAAAAGACGCCGTAAAAATCGTCAAACCCTGCATAAGAGACTTGAGCAATACTTTTGCGTTCAGCAGTTTTTCCTTCGGATTCCGGGGCCCGCGCTCCATAATATCGGTTTCCGCGGGTTGCCTTTCCAATACGATCGAACAGGTTGGGTCAATGACCAGCTCAAGCAAAACAACGAGCGCGGGCAGAAACATCAAGGATGCGGGACTTATTCCCAATGCCGGCGCAAGCAAAGACGACAGGGCGATGGGAAGATGGATCGTAAAAACATATCCTACCGCTTTCCGGATATTGTCAAAGATTCTGCGTCCGTCCTTTATGGTGTCTACGATGGTGGAAAAATTATCGTCCATCAATATCAAGTCGGCGGCTTCGCGCGACACCTCGCTTCCCCGCTTGCCCATGGCAATGCCGATGTCCGCGTATTTCAGCGCGGGCGCGTCGTTTACCCCGTCGCCCGTCATAGCCACAACCTTGCCGTTGTCTCTGAAGGCTTTGACGATACGCATTTTATGTTCGGGTATCACGCGGGAGAAAATGCTGACCGTTTTTACGCTTTCGCGCAGCTCGTCGTCCGTCATTTTTTCAAGCGCGTCGCCAGTTACAATGTGATCATAATTCCGTATGCCGACTTGCTTTGCGATGGACGCGGCGGTAATGCCGTTGTCGCCTGTTATCATGACGACCCGTATACCGGCCTTATTGCATACGGCTATGTCCTCTTTAACGAAATCCCGCGGAGGATCGGCAAGTCCGACGAGGCCGCAGAGTGTTAAGGAACAATCGGTTATGTTCGCGGGTATCTCAGCCTCGCTGTGCAGTACCGCCGCCGCTATGGCGATAACCCGCAGCCCCTGTTCGCTCATCTCGGTTATTTTATGATCAACGGCCGCTCTCTCATTGCCGGGCAGTTGGCAAATCGTCAATATCCGTTCGGGGGAGCCTTTGGCGGCGATGATGATTTCTTCGTCATGATGCCAGATATGCCCCATCATTTTCAGTTCGTTGGTAAACGCATACTCAGATATCAGCCTGCCGCCGAAAAGGTGTGATTTTGGAATGCTGTGCTTTACTTCGCAGTGAGCGAGCATCGCTTTTTCCATTGGATCGTAGGCGTCGGGTTCACACGCGAGCCCCATCATTTCAACCAAATGATCTTCATCGCCGTTGGCAACCCATTCATCCTGAACGGTCATTTGGTTCATGGTGATCGTGCCGGTTTTGTCTACGCATAATACCGACACCGCGCCGAGCGTTTCGACCGACGGCAATTTGCGGACCAGCGATTTCTTTTTTGCCAGCCTCCACGCGCCCATCGACAGGAACACCGTCAGAATAACGGGAAACTCTTCGGGTATCATCGCCATTGCGAGCGTGATTCCGGATAAGACGCTTTCAATAAGCCTTTCCATATAAGAATGATCTGATATATTCAGCCAGGTCACTACGCTTATCAACGCGAACAGGGCGGCGGCAATCATCGCGCAAACCTTGACAATAAGGCCGATCTGCTTTTGAAGCGGCGTTTTTTCCGTATTGGCCTCCGCTACATGAATCCCGATCTTTCCGTATTCGGTAGCGGTTCCGGTTTTTTCGACGCATACGGCCGCCGAACCTTGTGTGACAAGCGTTCCGGCATAACAATAGTCGTTGCGCCAGTAATCGGAAGTTACTTTTGTGCCGTCGGTCGGTACTTTCCAAACCCCTTCGGCTTCCCCTGTCAATGTCGATTCGTCAACATATAAATCGTTGCATTGCACCACATAGCCGTCCGCGGGGATTTTAACGCCTTCATGAATCATCATCATGTCGCCGGGCACAAGATCAGAGCTGGCAATTTCTGTTTCGCTTCCGTCCCGGATAACGCGGATGTGGGGCGAGGACAGGTCTTTTAACGCGTTAAGCGTTTTGTCCGTTTTCCACTCTTGAATGGCTTCAATGCCGATTATGCCGGCGACAAAGAGAAGCAATGTGGCGCCGTCAGCCGGCTCGCCAAGCATAAAGTAGATGGCCGCTGCGATGATGAGCAGCAGGAACATTGGCTCGCTTACGATCCCCAACAGCTTTTTTCCGAACCCCTCTTTTTTTTGAGCAATAAGTTCGTTTTTTCCGTATTTTTGCTGAAGCGCCCCGGCTTCTTCCCAGGTCAGTCCGTAGGATTCCTGCGCGTTGATTGTCAAATTGACCTCCTCCATCACGGACCGCCCGGCCCCTTTTTGATGGTGCTGCTGCGCTGTGCTCCATACGGTCATTGTCCGACAAAAAACGCATCTGAGGGACATGATACTGTCCCACAGATGCGCAAATTACTCATCCGCTGCCGGTTTTCGGCCCAGCCGCATAAACCCGGAGAGGTTTATCGCCTGATCAGTTTGTGCTGCAACAAATTCAGCGCAAAGCGAGGTGGTTATCGTACCATATGTTTTGTATTCTGTCAAAGTTTTGGAGATAACCGCTGTGAAGAATGGAACGGGCGGCAAGGCGATACGATCATCGTTAAGGGATGCGCTTACGTTTTCCCCGAAGAGCGGTATCCGGAAGGACCGGGCCAAATCGGCCTGTCCCTGTTTCATAGAAATTCGCCCTATATATATTCATCATAGACCTTGCGGAACAATTGCGTCGCTGCGCCGATTATTGCGCCGTCGCGACCCAGGCTGGACATGGTAAGGCGGGAAGACGCGCTGAACGGCTTCCATATATGCGATGGATTTTCCCGCAAAAGCCATTCCTTCAGCACAGGATAATCCTCCAGCAGCTGCCCGCTTAAAACGACCACGCCGGGGTTGAGCAGGCTTGTGAAATAGGATATGGCAGTTTGGGTGTACCGCACAAATCTCTCAATAATCGACACAGCCCATTGTTCGCCCATATCCGCCGCCTGCAGGATATCGTCGATGTCTGCGTCGCGTTTGAACCGGCGGGCGTCCTCTGTCAGCGCCCAATCCGCCACAAAGGTTTGCAAACAGCCATAGCGGCCGCATTCGCACATCTTGCCGTTTGGATCCATCACGATATGTCCAACTTCGCCGGCCATGTTGTCATTGCCGCGATATACCTGCCCGTTCACGATGATGCCGGCGCCCACGCCCGAACCTATACCCAGCATAACCGCATTCTGCTCATGGCGGATTACGCCGTAAAGGCTTTCGGCCAACGCGCGCGCGTTCATTTCATTGTCCAGCGTTACGGTCATGGCAGGAAATATATCTTGCAGTATCGCGCCGAACGGAACGTTATGCCATCGGAATTGAGAGCCCAGCAGCAGCGTGCCGGAATCTATATCTACGAGGCCCGGCAAAGCGATGCCGATACCCGGGAAGCGCTTATCGGCCAGGCTGGGTTTGGACATTACCTCATCAGCCATTTCGCGCACCAATTCACAAAGCTCGCGCGGGTTATGCGCGATCGCATAGAAATCCCGTTCCGTACGGTATTGCACCCTGCCCGTCAAATCAACGGCGGCGCAAGCCTGTTTGTCGCGGTCCAGCTCAACCGCTAACGCCAGTACGCTTTCACCGCAGACGCGCAGCAAGGTTGGGCGCCGGCCCACATTTCCTGTGTCGGAATCAAATTCGCTGATCAAACCCTCGCCTAGCAGCTCATCGGTAATGCGTCCCACAGAAGCTGCGCTGAGTTTTGTCAGATTTGTGATTTGCGGCCGGGATATGCCCGGCTGCTTAAAAATGCAGGTAAAGACAAGTTTTCGGTTTTCTATCTTGATGTGGCTTCCGCTGAGTTTTTTTGTGCTCACGGGGTTATCGTCCCAACGCGGACGCGGAAAGCCGGATTGCGTCGCCGTTCGCAACGGAGACGGCATCCTCCCGCGGATATAAGGCCCCGCCGAAATATATATCCGGGTTCAGCGCTGTGGAAGTGTCCGCTCTTGCCGCGTGAGCCGCGAAATGTACTTGATTCGCGCCGGTCCTCTCAATAAAATCAGCCAGGTTGTCATGGGTAAGCCCGGAACCCGGTAATATCTCAATGCGCCCGGCGGCATGCTTTATGAGTTCGGAAATCAGTTTTGCCCCGGTAAGGGCGCTCGGTTTCTGGCCGCTTGTCAGTACGCGGGTGACGTTTAGCGCAATCAATGTGTCCAGCGCGGCGAAGGGGTCGGGCGTGACGTCAAAGGCCCGGTGGCATACCGCCTCTTTGCCGGCGTCCAGGCACATGCACGTAAATTCTTTCATGCGCGCTTTGTCAAATGTGCCGTCGGGGTTTAAGAAGCCGAACACCAGCCCGTCCGCGCCGTGCTCGATAAAAAGGCGGGCGTCGCGTTTCATCACGCCATATTCATAGTCGGAATAGAAAAAACCCGCCTCGCGGGGCCTTACCATTGCCATGACCGGTATGCTCGCTTTATGCTTGATCTCAATAAGACAGCCCAGCGTAGGAGTAAGACCGCCAAGAAACAACGCGCTGTTGAGTTCAACGCGATCAGCCCCGGCAGACTCGGCTATGATTACGTCTTCATAACTGCCGCAACAGATTTCCATTATAATGCGCTTCATAATCAGTAAGGTCTCCTTCCCGCTTGCCAAAAGATGAAGGTTGATTTTGGTAATTTTATCATCGACTAAAAAAACTGTCAAGCAAAATGGACCCAAAAAAAAATATTGCATAAAATATTGTGGTGTGATATAATTCATCCTGACAAATTTGATTCCGGCTGACGACAAATTATTTCATCTACAAAAATAATTGTTTTCAGCTAGACAAATCCCAATCGAAAGGAGATTCTCACCCATGAAAAAACTCTTGGCTCTGCTCCTGGTTTCTCTTCTGGTGGTTCCGCTGGCCGCCTCGGCGGAGGCAACGCTGACCATGGGCTCCTGGCGCCCTGACGACTCCGTGCAGATGAACGAGTTGCTGGCCGCCTACAAGGAGATCGCGCCCGATGTCACCATTTCCTTCGAGCCAACGATCAATGTCGATTACAATGCCACCCTCCGCCTACAACTGGATAGCGGCACCGGGCCGGATTTGTTCACCACCCGTTCCTTTGCCAACGGGCTCGACCTATACAAGGCCGGTTTCCTGGCGGATCTGACCGATGTCCCCGGCATCACGGAGAACTTCATCGAGAATAACCGCGCCCCCTGGAGCGATGATGGCACGACCTACTCTCTGCCTTTCGCCGCGGTTTCCCACGGCGTATACTACAACATCGATATCTTCAAGGCCAACAACCTGACTGTACCCGCCACTTGGGAAGACTTCATGGCCGTATGCCAGACCCTCAAGGATGCGGGAATCATCCCCATTGGCAATGGCGTGGCAGACGAGTGGGACATCCTGGAGTGCGTATTTTGCAGCATGATCTCCAACTACATCGGCGGCGCCGAGGAGCGCGTCAAGTTTGAAACCGGCGAGCGCAAATTGACAGATCCCGCGTTCGTGGAAGCCCTCGTCGATTTGCAGAGCCTTGCGCAGTACCTCCCCGCCGACTTTAGCGCGGTGGCTTATAATGACGGCAGCAACCTGTTCGGCCTCGGCCAATGCGCGATGTACATCGACGGCTCCTGGTCCGCCGGCGTGTACGACGACGTGGATTTTGTGTGGAGCGTCTTCCCTGTCCCGGCCCGTGAAGGCCGCGAGACCATCATCCCGTTCCATCCGGATATGGGCATCGCTGTTAACGCCGCTTCCCCCAATGCCGAAGCCGCCAAGGCTTTCGTCGCGTGGCTCGCCACGCCGGAAGGGGCGCAGGTCGCCGCTGACAAGCTGCCCAAGGGCTTCTTCCCGATGATCGACGCGTCCATTAACATCTCGGAAGAGCACTGCCAGGCGTTCCTGGCGATGAACGAGGGGAGTCAGACCGATTGCCGCTTCGTGTTCGCCAAGCTGACGCAGTTGTATACCCCCATGAACCAGGAGATTATCAAGGTGCTTAAGGGCGAGCAGACCCCGGAAGGCGCTGCCGAGGTGCTGGCTGCGCTGCTGCCGTAAACCGGTCCGTCCGTAATGGCAATAAGGGCGCTGGCATTTCCCGCCGGCGCCCTTTCCTGAATCATATCCATTGACGTTTCAGGCGTGAGGCGCAAACAATCTGGAACGGAAGCTGGTGTCAAAGGAGGCGATTCCATGCACAATACTGCCCACATCCGCAAATCGCGCTGGAGCCGGTTGGATCCCGGCGGTTGGTACTGGATGCTCTACTTAGCGCCTGCGCTGGCAGTATACTTGATATTCATGGCTTATCCGCTGCTGGATTCGGTCCGGCTGAGTTTCTATACCGGCAACGCGCAAAACCGCGCTTTCGCGGGGCTCTCCAATTACATACAACTATTTACCGGCGGGGAGATCGCGACCCGGTATTGGGGGGCTTTCGGGCATACATGGTATTTCTTTCTCATCCACATGCTGGTGCAAAACGTACTTGGACTCCTGTTCGCGACCATCCTCACCCACCCCACGATGAAGGGACGCACATTCTACCAAACCATCATTTTCATGCCTACCACCTTCGCGGTGCTGGTTACCGGTTATCTGTGGCGGCTGTTGCTCAACCCGCTGTGGACCAAAGCCGCCATGGAGCCGCTGGGGCTGGGTTTCCTGGTAAAGCCGTGGCTGGGCGAACAGGCTACTGCGCTGACGGCGGTTTCACTGGTTTCCTGCTGGCAATGGATCGGCATCCCGACGATGATGTTCGTGGCTGCGCTGCGCGGCGTTTCCGACGACCTGCTGCAGGCTGCCTCCATTGAGGGGGCGAATACCTGGCATCAGTTCTGGCGCATTAAACTGCCGCTGATTATGCCGGTGGTGGGCATGATCGCGATCCTGACCTTTGTCAACAATTTTAACGCGTTTGACGTTGTCTTCGCATTGGCGAAGGTCAACGGCGCGCCCAACTATGCCACCGACCTTATTGGCACGCTGTTCTACCGCGTAGGAATCGCCGGGCAGCATCCGGTGGGCATACCGGATCCCGGCCTGGGCGCGGCTATCGCGACAGTGACGTTTGTGATGCTGGCCTGCGGTGTGATCCCGACGCTGAAACTGACGCAGACAAAGGAGTAGCCATGAGTACAAACATCCGGATCCCACAAAAGCGGGTGCGCTCTATGCATATGCAGAACCTGCATATCCCTTCGCACATCGTCTTGGCGGTGTGGAGCCTCATCGCGCTGTTCCCGCTCTATGTGATGGTCATGAACTCGTTTAAGACCAAACGCACCATCTTTGCCGCGCCTTTCGCGCCGCCCGCCGCGTGGAACACCGCCAATTACACAGACGTCTTTGAAAGCCGTGACTTTTTGGGCTACTTCAAAAACAGCTTTGTGGTCGTGTTTGTTTCTCTGGCGCTGGTGCTGATTTTGGGCTCGCTGGCCGCATACGCCTTCGCCAATTGGAAGGGAAAGAGCTCCGGCCCGCTGTTTTTCTTTATGATAGCCGGCATGATGCTGCCAATCAAGATCGGTTCGATCCGCTTGCTGGAGCTGGTGATCGGCCTGAGGCTGAGCAACACGATCTGGGCGCTTCCGCCGGTCTACCTGGCGATGGGCATCCCGGTGGCGGTCTTCATCCTTACGGAGTTTATTCGCGGGGTACCCCGCGAACTGATTGAAGCCGGTTTTATCGATGGGGCGGGGCACTCGCGCATCTTTACCATGATCATCCTGCCGCTGCTGCGCCCGGCGTTGGCCACAGTGGCGATCTATAACCTGGTGCCGTTCTGGAACGACCTTTGGTTCCCGCTCATCTTCATCGGCAACGTAGAATCGCAAAAGACGCTGCTGCTGGGTGTTACCCGCCTGTTCGGTCAGTACGAGCAGGATTGGTCGAAGATCCTGGCGGTGCTCACACTGTCGGCGGTGCCGGTCATCATGCTGTATTTGCTGATGAGCAAACAATTTATCAAGGGTATGACGGCGGGGGCGGTCAAGGGGTAGGGCAGTGCGGCAGGCCGGCCGTCATTTCAAACGTACCCCCGTCCCGTTGGAATGGAGAGCAGCCGTCGGCATTCGCCACCACGGGCGCGTCGTTCTCCACACGCCGTGAAACCGTTTCTGTTTCGCTTTCCGGCGTGACTTCCGCGATGCCGTTTTCAGAAAATCGAAAGCCGCTTCGAACGCTGCGCTGGAGATAATGATGAACGCGGGAAGGAATGGTTGAATCATGAAATGGATTCTGCTCATTGTGTTAGGGGTTGTGCTGCTGGCGGCCGTCATCGTACTGATATATCTGCTTCCCGTTCTGTTAATGACTCCGGCCGAAAGCGGTGAAATTCTTAACACCGGTATCATCGCTCTTCGAAACAACCGAAACTGTCTGTACTTCATAGAAACAAGCGACGGTTTTATTTTGATCGACGCAGGCTCGAACGCGAATGCGATTCAAAACGACCTGTCGGACATGGGAATCGATGGATCGAAGGTGAAGCATATTTTGTTAACTCATTCCGATTCTGATCATACCGCGGCAATCCCTTTGTTCCCAAACGCGCAAATATATCTGGGAAAAGATGAGTTGCAGATGGTCGACGGTACTAAAAGGCGCAGTGCTTTTGGCTTTAACGCATTGCCGGGCGGCGTGCGCTTACCCGATTTAACTCCTCTTGAGGATGGCTGTGTATTACGGTTGGGCGGGCAAACCGTCGAATGTCTGAAAGCTCCCGGCCACACGCCCGGTTCAATGCTCTATCTTCTGGACGGGAAATACTTGTTTACAGGAGACGCCTTTAAAGTGCGCAACGGCGTTATCGAAGAGCATCCTTTCACGATGGATCATGAAACTGCCGATGCGTCCGTCCAAAAACTCCAGGAGGCCGTCAGCGGAAGTCAAATCGTAATCACATCCCACTACGGTTTTTTCAAGCCGGAAGCAATCAAACAGTAGCGTGCAACAGGTTCTGTGAACTCGCGGCCTGGGAGGAGAATACACCCGCCGGCACGATCAAGAGCCGGTTGATGAACGCGCGTATTTACCTGTGCAAAGCAACGCAAACCAACGCGAGTTCACATGGAGGGTTACATTTTTCATAATGTAACCCTCCATATGAAAGAGTATGAATTCCGCGAGGAGTCGGAAGCGGTCCTCCCTGAGGCCGCCCATCCGCCAGCCCGCATCAGAAGATTGTTTGGTCAATCACTTTTCCATTATGGGCATCCACGCCGATGCCATACATTTTCGTCCAATGATCGAATGTGAGACCTTTCATTCCACCCGCGCCATCCGAGCAATAATCGAATATCCAATAGGGCGTCATCGTCTGCTTTTCCCAATTAAACCGATATAGCAGGGTGATCTCCTCGATCGTACACAGCGCCCTATCCTCCATGTTGATAGACCCCGTGGCAGCGATTTTCAGCGCCTCTTCTACCGGTACGAGCGGCTTTTCGTCGCCGGCGCCGGTCACTCGAAGATTGAATCCGGTTTCTACAAATTCCACCCCCTGGCGCGTAATCAGCACGCACGCCGGCTTTCGGGAATCATACACCGTATAGGGCCGGCCGGAAAATGTGGGCGTCAGATTGACGTAATAGCCCTCGTGTTCGCTTGACAGCGGCTCCAGGTATCGTAATGCCCGCTTTCGGGTTGTCCTGGCCAACCATTCGCTATCTCGCATCGTTTCCTGCATCGCGGCATAACTCGCGCATTCCAGCGTATAGACCGCAGCGCCCTCCGTCGCAACCTCAATACCAAGCGCCTGCATCAAGTCTGCCGCCTGCCGCACTGCCTCTTCGGGGGTCATGAAGTCCAATACCGCATCTGTGGGCAAGTATTTCTTTGCCACATCGCAACCATCGCCATAACCACCCCCCGGTATCAATTCCAGCAAATAACGGCTCACATACTCAGAATCAAAGCAGATACGCCCGCTGTCTTTTTGAATCAGCATGTAGTCGTGCTCGCCATCGCCGATACCTACCGTTACATCGCCATTCGCCAAGTCCTCACGGGGACCTTTGCCCGGCATCAGCATCGCTATTGCCTTTTCAGGGTTGATGATTATAAACTCTCCCCGATGCACCGGCAGGCTTTTGGGAATACCGGCAGGCAATTCCGCATCGCATCGGAAGTACTCGTTTACCGTAAGCGCCAGTCGTTCCCCCTGCGCGCATACGGGCAACAACAGGCAAACGCATAGAAAAAGCAGGTGGAATCTCTTCATGACGGCATCCTCCTCAACTCAAACAGATGGTTTTAGTGCGCGGGGATGGTCAGCATCAGCACATCCTCGGGTCCGGCCCCCCAGTCTTCGCTCGGCACGAGGGATAGGGTTTGGGGAAGCTTCTCAAGCCTTGTTGAGCCGTGCATCACAAAGTGAACATGATCCTCCGAGCTGATACCTCCGCTAAAGGACAACCCCAAAGGAAGCGGCTCGCCTTGGGCGTCCAACAGTTCAAAGCGAAGCACATTGCGCGAATGAGCGGTAAGCAGTTTGTCTTCCAGTTCCACGACCGTGTACGCAACCTCGTAATAGCATGACAGCGGCGTCACCAAGAACGAACAGCGATTGATAAGCGCGGCGGTACCGGGGAATGGCTGGCCGCCAACGTCAATGCTGAATTGGGCGATGGGTGGGGTAATCGGCAGCGTAACGCGGATCGTTTCATTTTGAAGTTCCATTGCGGAGATGTCCTCATCCCCCTCGCCAAGCATCCATTCGAGTACGTATGCGGTAAGCTCCACTTCGATCGCCGTCTCCTCCGGAGCGGCGGGCAGTTCCATCGCCATGACGATGCGTAAACTGCCGTCGGAGAGCGTCACTGTGTCTCCCATGCCGCCTCCGTTTTCATGCCCAATCACATTCGTCCCCAACTCGGCGCGAATCAGGCGTTTTTGGTCTTCCCGCGCTGCTCTTTGGTAACTCCTGCGGTTTTCCGTATCGTAGTTCCCGTCGATTGCCATCCAATCCGCGGGCGAATCCCCTAAGCCCATCAGATATGCGCTGTTCAACACCTTCGGCTCTGCCTTTGCGCTCAGGTACAGATAGCGGCCGTCGGCAACCGCTTCCTGCACAGTAAAAATCACGTCGCCTGCCACAATGCGCTGGCCCATCACGTTTTGCTTGAGCGCATCCTGCGCTCCCCCGGAAATATCGACGCCAAAGCGCCTTGTATAAAACTCAAATAGCTTCCAGTCATTAACGGCGGCGTACACGCCGCCGGCGGTAATCAGCAGCGCCAGCACAACGCAAACCGCCAAGCGAACGTTTCGTCTTTTCACGGGTTTTACCTCCTCTAGTTGCCGCAGAGCGGAGGAGATGCTCGCTTTGAATCTTTCCGGCGCGGCGCCATATGCGTCTTGTGGTCTCATACCCTTACCATCTCCTCGTCCAGCATGCTTGTTTTAAGTTGCCTTCTCGCCCGGTTGAGCCTTGATTTCACGGTCCCTGCGGGCAGCCGCAGCATGCGCGCGATATCGGCGAGCGGATAGCCCTCCAGATAGTGCAGGGCCACCGGAAGGCGCAATGAAGCCGGCAGCGCGGTCAGCGCGTCGTGGAGTTCCGTATCCGCATCGGGCGGCGCAATGCGTTCAGGCAGCGCCTCCATTGCAGCCTCCGAAAGATGCTCCCGCTTGCCTCTTCGAAGAAGCGCGTAGCACTCGTGGATAAGGATGCGTATGACCCACGTTTGCAGATA
>WRHG01000003.1 GCA_009783365.1 Clostridia bacterium
AGCTATCGCCCGCTGGATGTGTTTTCGTATGACCGCTTCGCTGCCGCTCGCGGCCTGATGGCTGCGAATCCCGATCGGTACTACATCGCCGATTTCACGCTCAGCGGCTTTACCGTCATGGCGTTTGTGCGTGGTTTTGAGGATTTCCTCGTGGGCATGCATACCGAGCGCGAGAACGTTGAAAAGCTTGCGGATATCGTGTGCGAAGCGGAGTCTGAACTGATCCGCGCGTGCGCCAGGGAGGGATTTGACGCGATCGCCTTGGGCGACGACCTGGGTACGCAGAAATCACTGTTGTTTTCTGTCGAAATGTTCCGGGAGATATTCAAACCCCGGTTGGCAAAGCAAATCGCCCTCGCCCATTCGTTAGGCTTGGCTGTGTACATGCACAGTTGCGGATACATCATGGATATTATCCCCGATCTGATCGATATCGGCTTGGATGTAATTAATCCCGGACAGCCCGCACTAAACGGAGTGTGTGCCATGGGCGAGCAATTCAGAGGGCGGATATGCTTCGCATGCCCAATCGGTTATCAAACAACCGGCATTTCTGGAAGCAAAGAGGAAATTGATGCCGAAATAAAAGGATATGTGAAGGAGCTTTCCCTTCGGGACGGCGGTCTGATCGGGTTGGTTTGGACCGGGCTGCAAACCCTCGGTTCCACCGCCGAGGTACAGAGGGATGTGCTGGAGACATGGAACAAGTATTGCGGCGAGCGGAATCGATACGGCGAATAAGCAATCGAAAGGGCGGTAACAAGCAGGATGAAAAACCAAGAGTATCTTTATGCAATACGACATGCGGAAGACGAAATCAGAGAAATCTATGAATCCGATGAAAACAAGCGCCGCCTCAAATACTGGGATAACGCCGAGTTGTCGTCGGATTACTTCCGGGCCATCCCTGCTGATAAGGGAACAAAGCCGTTTATTGTGGAATGTGAGCGGCCTCAATATGCTAAAACTTTGGGTTTTGATTTCTACGATTACTATCATAATCCCTACTTGCACTACTTAAGCGGCCTTCAGATGCAAATTTTTAAATTTAAACACTTTGATGATTGCACACCCGTCGTCAAGCGGCAGGCCGTCTATGCGTCGGGCGCCTTCGAGCGCAGCATTTTTTCAGGCGATGATTCCATCTATACGGAGCACGACGCCACCATCTCAGATGTTCCTGTCATCAGGGAATACGCAGATCTGGACAGGATGGAGTATCCTGATTTTTATACGTCCGGCTATATGCCGCAGGTCATCCGCTTCTATGAGGATATCCGCGACATCGCCAGCAGCGATTTCAGCATCGGATTCCCTGTGTGGGGGCGGAGCGCCTGGGGCTGCGCCTGGCAGATGCGGCGTTTGACGAATCTTATGTATGATGTAATAGACGAGCCTGAATGGGTGGACAGACTGCTGTATTTTTTTAACGAATCAAGAAAATCCTGGGCGGTTCAGCAAGCGGGGTATCTTGGCGTGGAACTCGGCCCCGCGGATATTTATGACGATGAAGTGCTACACCCTGTTGTGGGGCCCGAACTCTATGAAAGTAAAATACTGCCGCTGGAAATCGATATTTCCCGTTTTTTTGGAGGGGTTTCCTATTGGCACAGCTGCGGGAATACCACGCCTTTGCTCGGATTGATCAACCGCATTCCGAATACGCGGATGGTCACGGTCAGCGCGTGGACGGACGTGGAACTTGCGGGCAAGACGTATGACCGCGACAAAGTGCTTGAGGTACAGTTACACAATTCGCGGGATGTGCTCGAACCGGCAACAGCCAGCACAATGGAGGACCGGCTGAATCTGATCAAACACGCCACGGCGAATCATAAGGCAAACATTGTGGCGGGCGGCCTTGTTTTTTACAACGGTTTTGATAAGGGCATGCGATGTGTCCAAACGCTGTGCGAAACCGCGCACAAAGCGCTGGGGCTATAAAACCGGACGCGAAATTCGAACACGAAAGGAACGAAACGGCATGTTACGTCAATTTTCAATGGATTTTGCGGCAAACGTGCTCTTCGGCGAGGGTTCTGTCGCTTCGGCAGGCGAGGTCGCCCTGCGATACGGCAGGACAGCTATGGTGGTTACCTGTCCCTGGCCGGATGAACAAGTACCGCAATTCAAGCGGGTGCTGCGCATTCTGGAGGACGCCGGGATCCGTGTCGTTCTGTTTAACAGGGCGCGCTCCAACCCTACCTCTGCGTTGATTGACGAAGCAGGCGCCATCGCCCGCGAGGAGCGCATCGACATGGTCATCGGCCTGGGCGGCGGAAGCGCCATCGACACGGCCAAGGGCGCCTCCCTATGCTACGCGCATGATGGCGGCGTGTGGCAGTATACCTATGCTGTGGACGACCCCTATCCAATATTCCCGGAGAAGCTCCTGCCTGTCATTGCGATAACGACGACCAGCGGCACCGGCTCTCACGTTACGCCGTACGCGGTTTTGCAAAACACGAAACTGCGGGTCAAAACGGCTGTCATCGCCACCAAGGGCATGATGCCTAACGTTGCGATTGTCGACCCTGAACAGGTGGTATCTCTGCCGCCTTATCAAACGGCCGTTACGGGGTTCGACGTGTTTGCGCACGCATTTGAAGCCTATGTGGATGATCATTCAAATCCATTTGTGGAATTGCTTGCTCTCCACGCCATAAAGATCGCGGCCCGGAATCTTGTTTCCGCTTACAAAGACGGAACGGACAAACAGGCCCGCTACAATATGGCCATTGGCGATACGCTGGCAGGCATGTGTATAACGTTAAATAACACATCCATGCCGCATCTGATCGGCCAGGCCATCATCGGGAAGCGTCATGAGATAACCCACGGCCAATCCCTGGCGATCGCGTACCCGGAATTTGTGGACTGTGCGTTGCCTTTCTATGAGAGCGAAATGGCCAAGGTAGCCAGGCTCTTTAGCCCAACGTTGAAACATGTTAACGACGGTGAGGCGGCTTCCGCGTTGAAGGGCATTCTGATCGCATGGCAGAGGGAGCTTGGCATCCTGACTTCGGCTGCTGAACTCGGCGTATCCGAAGAGGACAAGGAAGCGGTGCTTGAGGAGACCCTGCGAACCTGCGCGTTCCTGACACAAAAGGCAAGGCAGAGCAGGGCTCAGGTCTCCGCAATGATCAACCGCATATGGTACCAGCGCTTTTAATACGGGAGGATGCGAAAATGGCTGATATGAACGTACGGGAACAGGTCTATTTCAACTCCGACAATTGTTTTACCCTGCGGGAACCACTGGGAATCAAGGCGCTCACTTTCACATGGATGCCATCATGGTGGAAGGCGAATTACGGCATTGTAATGGATGAGCGTTACAGCATGGATGCTGATTATCGGATGGATGCAGCAGCTGCGATGGAACGCTTTATCGCCGGCCGTTTCCCTATGATGCGAATTGGCAATGCGAGCGCGGCGGCGGCGCCTGTGCCGCCCAACTGGATAAACGCCACCACAGTGGCGGCGGCAGGCGGCAGGGTATACTATTCGGGCAATCATTACCCAACCACAAAACCCTTGTCACTGGAAGACATCGACAAGCTTGAACTGCCCGAGAATATAGAATCGGTTTTTCCATACAGTGAAACCATCCGGCAGACGGTATACATGAATGAAGCGCACCAAACGGGGTTCAAGCCGCATCTTTTTAAGAACAGTATTGTAAACGATCTGGTGCAGCTTTGCGGAGATCAGATCATGCTGGAAATGATGGATGAGACCAGCCGTTTTCGTACACTGCTTGCGTACAGCCTGGGCATGTGGAAAAAAACAATGGCGTTCAATTTTGCAAAAGGCTCCATGCCGCCTATATTCATGCTTTTGAATTGTGCGACACAAATTATTGGGCCGAAAGCCTATGAGGAATACTTCTTTACGCATGATATGAATATCATCCGGATGTTCTACGATCATCAACAGCGATTCATGCTGCACCATTGCGGTCATTTTGACCATTTTATACCCGTGTATCGCAAGATACCGCACGTGGATATGATCCAAATCGGATTTACCTCAGACGCGGGAAAAGCGCTCGACGCTTTTCCCGAAGCGGATGTCGAATACATATTCTCGCCCTACGAAGTCATGAATTCTTCTCGGGAAGCTTTGCGAAAGCGGACATTGGATTTGCTTTCGAGGATTCGCGGAGAGGAGCGCCGGTTCTCAATCGTCGTCGCCGATCTTGAAACAGGTGTTCCGGACGAGAACATCGTTGAAATCTACAACTGCTGCAAAGCTTTTGCGTAGCACTTGTTTGTCTGGTGGAAGGCGCGGTTGAAGTATGAACCAAACAGGCAAACGCAGCGCTCCAGCGGGAGCGCTGCTACAAATGTGTATGCAAATATTGGGTTGACGTTTGTGGAAGTGTGAGTTAAGATGGGATCAACTCATATTGGAGGTTTTATCAATGAAAGAAGCGGGTAAGCGCTTAAGGGTATTGAGAGAGGGAGCAATGCTTTCGCAGGCGAAGATGGCGGAAGCGCTCGGTTCCACCCAGTCAAGTATCAACCGCTATGAAAATGGACAGTCTACGCCGTCCGTTTCATTGTTCCGCGCTTACGCAGATTATTTTGACGTATCAATGGACTATATTTTTGCCAGAACGGACAAACCGAAAGGAAAACTTTATGAGTACAAGCCGCGTATCACTGCCGAGAATCAGCAGATGAGGCAATTCATTGATATGTGCTTTGACCCTGGCTCTCCGGTCGGCGGCAAGATGAAGGAAACGTTGTTGCGGATGATAACAGAGGAAACATGATGCGAAAAAGGATTTTTGAAACAACCGAATTGTCAAACGGCTCCGATAGGCTGAGCGGTATATATGACTATTCTATGATGGATTCCGTATTCAAGGTTTATGGGTTCCTTAAAACCTAAATCCACGATATAAGGGAGAACCGATGTATTTCCAAAAGGATTACATTCTGCGCATGATCGAGATGATGGGAGATCTTATGCGGCGGATACAGGAACTTTTAAGCGACGCGCAGCGGATGAAGCTGCTGGAAGACGCCTGCCGCACACACTGCGGCATTTCGCTGGAAACGGCGGAGGATCTCACCGTAGATAGTTTGATCCGCCTTTTGCCGCCGGTGCCCAGGCTGATGGTAAGCGAAATCCTTTATATTAAGGCGGATAGCTTCATCCTGCTCCAGGAGGAGAAGGAGGCGCTTTTGCACAAAAGCCTGCACCTGCTGGCTACCCTGTGGGAAGAGGGCCCCCTGTGCGAGATTCGGGCGGATCGGCTGGCGGCGATGAAAAATACGCTGCTCCCGCGACTGTCCCCCGCCGAGTTGATGAACATCGCCCGGTTTATGGAAGAGGCTGAGCGGTACGGAGACATGGAAGACGCGATTTTTCAAGGTCTGGAGGGCCTTCCGCCAGGTTTGGAGAGGGAGAACCTCGCCCGGGAAGGGGCGAATATGCTTCTGCAGGCGTCCGGCGCGTCCGGCGAGGCGCTTGCTTACGCCCATTGCACCAGGGAAGAGCTTCAGGCCTCCGCGGAGGAGCTGACGAGCCTCTTCGGCGCGGGCGGGACGAAGTGAGGACGGATATGGAAAGCGCAAGAGGGAATCCATGATACTGATATCCATGCAAAACATACAAAAGAGCTATGGCACGCACCAGGTTCTGCGGGATGTAACCTTCAGCCTGCAAAAGGGTGAGAAAATGGGACTGGTGGGCGTGAACGGCGGAGGAAAAACCACGTTGCTGCGGCTGATCACCGGAGAGGAGAAGCCGGATGCGGGAGCCGTTCACATTGGCAAGGAGCTACGCATCGGATACCTGGCTCAGCTGGGCGATTTGAATCCGTCCGACACGGTCTGGGAAGCGTTGCTTCGCGTTTTTCATCCGGTGATTGCCCTGGAGAGCCGTTTGAGGGAAATCGAAGGGGAAATGGCGGCGGCTCGCGACGAGGCCCAGTCGTTGCGCTTGAGCGCGGAGTATCAGCGGCTGACGGAACAATATGCGCGTATGGAGGGGTATGCTTACGAAGGGGAAATGCTTGGCGCGCTAAGTGGCTTGGGACTGCCCAACCACCTGCACGGGCGGAAGGTAGGCACACTCTCCGGCGGGGAGCGTACCCGGCTATCCCTGGCTAAGTTACTGCTGCAAAAGCCTGACGTGTTGCTGATGGACGAGCCCACCAATCACCTGGACTTATCCGCCATAGAGTGGCTTCAAAACCATCTGGCCGGGTACAGGGGAACGCTGCTTCTCATCAGCCACGACCGGTATTTTCTGGATCATGTTTGCACCACGATGGGAGAGTTACTGGCGGGTAAGATGATCAAGTTCACAGGCAACTATACCGAGTACATGAAAAAGCGAACCGCGGATTTTGAAAACCGGTTAAAGGCTTACAACCTGCAACAAAAGGAGATTGAGCGGGAAAAGGCCATCATTGCCAGGTACCGCCGCTTTAACCGGGAAAAGAGCATCCGGGCTGCCGAGAGCCGTCAGAAACGGCTGGATAAAATAGACAGGCTGGATAAGCCCGCCGAAGAAAGCCAAGTACGCTTTTCCTTCGATGTGCGCCGCCGCAGCGGCGAAGATGTGTTGAAGGTGAAGAACCTGGCCAAGGGCTTCGACGGTAAAACCTTGTTTCATGATATTTCTTTTTCTTTACGCGCCGGAGACCGGGTGGCGCTCATCGGCGCCAATGGTGTGGGAAAAACCACCCTGCTGAAAATTTTGCTGAATCGCGTCCAACCGGAGAGGGGCGTTATTACGCTGGGCGTCAATGCCGATGTGGGTTATTATGATCAGCACCAGCAGGAGTTGAATCCCCATCACACCGTGCTGGATGAAGTATGGAACGCTTTCCCCAGCCTGGAGCAGAGCCGTGTACGGGGAGCGCTGGGCTTGTTCCTCTTTTCCGGAGACGACGTGTTTGAAAAAATCAGCTCTCTCTCCGGCGGGGAACGGGGCCGGGTGGCTCTTACCAAGCTGATGCTGAAAAATGACAACCTGCTGTTGCTGGATGAGCCTACCAACCATTTGGACATGGACAGCCGGGAGGTGTTGGAGGATGCTCTTGCAGACTTCCCCGGCACCATCCTGGCCATCAGCCATGACCGTTACTTCATCAACCGCTTTGCCGACCGGGTGATGGTCATGGAAGAAAGCGGCGTTGCTGAATACTTGGGCAATTTTGACGATTACCTGGAAAAAAGGGAAAAGGAACGCGTCCCCGCGGAGGAAGAAACCCCGCAAAACACCAGGACAGCCCATATTCGGGAGCATAAGCGGGCCCGCCAGCAAAGCGCCCGGCTTCGGGAGCTGCAGGCGGATGTGGCGAAAGCGGAGAATGCCATTGTAAGGAGCGAGGAACGGGTTGCGGATATTGAAGCAGCTCTCGCCAACCAAGACGCCTATGAGGACGCCGGCTATTTACGGGAACTGACGGAGGACTACCAACGGGAGAAGGAACGGCAGGAGGCCCTCTACGAGGCTCTGGAGAAGGCCGAAGCCAAGGTCAGCGCACTGGGTGTGCTTTCCGGGCAGGCGGCGCTTCGGGAATGATCGGCATTACGGCGCTTGGACGCTGGCGCGGGGATGGGCGCTTGCCAAGTACCGGCACACCGCGGCTACCAGCGGTTCGCATACCGTTTGATGCTTACCTCCGTCCGCGCGAAAAACATGCCCCTGCAAACCAAAATCCCATTTGCCAACAATGGCGCTGCAATCAACGCTTCCGCACCTCTCTGTGATGGCGGCGCGCAGCGCCTTGCAGGCTGTAACCGCAGGCTCGCGATTCCCGCCCGGCTCGTCGCGCCCCATGACCATGCCAATAACCATTGCACCCCCCGTATACGCGCCGCAGGCATTCTGCATGCCGGCGATGCCTCCGCCAAACGCCGTGGCGATACGAGGTATTACCGGGGTATCAAAGCCGTAATACTCGGCCATTGTGGTTAAAACGCATTCGGCGCACTGTATGCGGCCGGCTTGAAAGTGACGCATGTTCTTCTCAAGCGCATGCTCCAGCAAATCATGCGCGGGAGGCGGTTTTTTGCTCATGATTCATCCTCCTCGGGCTTATAGGTTTAAGCTTTTGATGAGATCGTTCCATACGGTTTGCCTGTCCCGATCATGAAACAGCTCATGCCGGTTGTCCTCATAGAGCGTTACGGTCACATTTTTAACGCCCGCCGCCCTGAATTCCTCCGCCACCTTGCGGACGCCCCTGCCGTAATCCCCTACCGGGTCCCGGTCTCCGGATATCAGCAGCAGGGGAATATCGCTTTCCATGGTAGCCAGCTTGCCAGGATAAAGCCGCTTGAGCCCGTTAAAAAGATCTTGATAAGCCCGGGCGGTGAAGGGGAAGCCGCAATAGGGGTCCGCCATATAGGCATCCACCACCGATTCATCGGTGGACAGCCAGTCAAAGGAAGTACGGGCCTGGCCGTAGGTCTTGTTGTACCCGGCGGAACTTACGCGCTGTAAAAGGGTGCTGGGTCTGGATTCTCCGCCCAGTGCGCATTGCAGGCGCGCTATGAAGCTGCCGGCCGCAAGGATGAGCGGTTTAAAATGCCCGGTGCCGGAAAGGATCACACCGGAAAGGCCCGCCTCGTGCAATAGGCAATAGCACCGCACCACAAAGCTGCCCATGCTGTGCCCCAGCAGAAAATAGGGTAAGCCCGGATAGGCGGCTTCGGTGTTAAGCCGCAGGGCATGGGTGTCTTGAATGAGGGCGTCCCAACCGTTCTCTTTGGCAAAGTAGCCCGGCTTCTCAGCCATGTCCCCATGGCCCAGATGGGTGTGCCCCACCACCGCGCAGCCCGCTTCGTTCATACGCCGGGCGACGGCGTCATACCGGCCGATGTGCTCCGCCATACCATGCACAAGCTGCAGTACGGCTTTCGGCTGCCCATCGGGCAGCCAGAGCCGTTTTTCCAACTCCGGTCCCGCCACGGAGCGAAAGGTTTCCCGGATCGGTTCTCCCATGTGGATACCTCCTTCTGTCTGTATAAATACTGCATTTTTTTTCCTGGCTTCCTTGCAACCCTTTGTGATGGGCCGTATACTGGGCGAAGGCAGCCCCGGTGGTTCTCTTGAAGGGGCTATCCTTATGACACCGGGGAGGAATGGGCATGAACGCGACCCAAAAAATTCTGGCCGCGCATCGGGTATCCGGAGAACTGACGCCGGGCGAGGAGTGCGCCATTAAAATCGATCAAACATTGACGCAGGATTCCACGGGTACCATGGCTTATCTGCAGTTTGAAGCCATGGGCATCCCCCGGGTCAGGACCGAGCGCAGTATGGCCTATATCGACCACAACACCCTGCAGACAGGCTTTGAAAACGCGGACGACCACCGTTACATCGCGTCTGTGGCCGCAAGGTATGGCATATACCTCAGTAAGCCCGGCAACGGAATCTGCCACCAGGTTCACCTGGAGCGCATTGGCATCCCCGGTAAAACCCTGCTGGGCAGCGACAGCCATACCCCAACCTGCGGCGGGCTGGGCATGCTGGCCATTGGCGCGGGAGGCCTGGACGTGGCTGTTGCCATGGGCGGCGGCGCTTATTATCTGACCTGCCCCAGCGTTGTGAATGTGCGCTTGATGGGCAGGCTTCGTCCCGGCGTAGCCGCGAAGGACGTGATATTAGAACTGCTTCGCCGCCTCACCGTCAAGGGCGGCGTGGGCAAGGTGATGGAGTACACAGGGGAGGGTGTGAACTCGCTGACCGTTCCGGAACGCGCTACCATCGCCAATATGGGGGCGGAACTGGGGGCCACTGCCTCCGTCTTTCCCAGCGATGAGGAGACGCGGATTTTCCTGAAAGCCCAGGGCCGGGAGCAGGATTACGCACCCCTCTCTGCCGACCGGGACGCCCTCTATGAGGAAGAAATTGAGATTCGCCTGGACAGCCTTCAGCCAATGGTAGCGCTCCCCCATATGCCCGACAATGTAAAAACCGTCGCTGATGCGGGGCTCGTTGCGGTGGATCAGGTATGCATCGGTTCCTGCACCAACAGCAGCTATACGGACATGATGCGGGTTGCAGCCATTTTGCGCGGTAAAACCGTGCACCCGGGCGTATCCCTGGTGATCGCCCCAGGCAGCCGGCAGGTGCTGGGTATGCTTAGCGAAAACGGCGCGCTCCACCACATGATTGAGGCCGGGGCTCGCATTTTGGAATGCGCCTGCGGACCTTGCATCGGCATGGGCCAGAGCCCCGCCACCGGCGCTGTAAGCGTACGCACCAACAACCGTAACTTCTATGGCCGCAGCGGTACCAAAAGCGCCGGGGTCTACCTGACAAGCTGCGAAACCGCAGCCGCCACGGCCCTTTCCGGAGTTCTCACCGATCCCCGCTCCCTGGGCATGGACTTTACGATCCCCATGCCCGGCCGTTTCACCCATAACGACAGCCTGATCATCCCGCCCGCGGAGGAGGCGGATGCCGCTCATGTGGAAGTGATCCGCGGCCCCAACATCCAACCCTTCCCCAAAGCCAAACCCCTTGCTGAAAGCCTGCAAGGCCCTCTCCTGCTAAAAATGGAAGATCATATTACCACCGATCACATCATGCCCAGCGACAGTTCCCTCCTGCCCTTCCGCAGCAATATACCCAAGCTAAGCGAGCATTGTCTGACTCCCATCGACGCCACGTTTCCGTCACGGGCGCTGGCCGCAGGCGGCGGCTTCCTGCTGGCCGGACAGAACTACGGGCAGGGAAGCAGCCGCGAGCACGCGGCACTGGTTCCCCTCTACCTGCAAATTCGCGGCGTGCTTGCCAAGAGCTTCGCCCGTATCCACCGCGCCAATCTCCTTAACAATGGCATCCTCCCCCTTGTCTTTGAAGATGAGGCTGATTATCACCGTTTTGACCAGGGGGATTCGATTGCGCTGGATCATGTGCGGACATGGGTGGAAAACGGCGCGGAAGTCATCCCCGTCACAAACATGACAAAGGGCTTTACGGTTCATGTTCTGCTGCGATGCACCTCCCGTCAGCGCAAGATGATTCTGGCCGGCGGACTCATCAACATGATCGGCCGGGGCTAACGCCCTGGGCATACGATGCGCCGACGGTCGCCTGTGGAGTCATTTTTTAGTTGGCGCGGTCTATATCCTCCTGTTCTGGCCCCAGCGCGGCAGTCATGCCGTCCAGGGCGGCGCTGATAATCCCCCCCGCGTACCCGGCGCCTTCGCCAATGGGAAACAGGCCGGAAATGGGGCTTTCCCGCCGCTCGTTACGCAAAAGACGCACAGGGGAGGAGGAGCGGGTTTCCGGGCCGGTCAAAAGCGCGTCCGGGTGATCAAAGCCCTTCAGCAGCCGGTTCAGCCGGGGTAGCGCATACCGTATATTCGCCGTTACAAAATCCGGCAGGCACAGGCTCACATCCCCGGCGATAACCCCGGGACGAAATGAGGGCAGCACATCTCCAAAGCTTTTACTGGAAGTGTTTTGCAAAAAATCTTCCGTCCGCTGGCAAGGGGCTGCACTGCATCCCGTGAGGGTGTACGCGGCCTCTTCCATGCGCCGCTGAAAATCCAAGCCGGCGAGGGGGCCGCCGCTGCCGCAGTCAGCAGGGCGCACGCCCACAAGCAGAGCCGCGTTTGCATTCGGCCCATCCCGGGCATGGAGGCTCATTCCGTTGACGTTGAGGGTACCCGGCTCGTGCATGGCTCCCACGACGCGTCCTCCCGGGCACATACAGAAGGTGTACGCGCCTCTGCCGTCGGGGGTGGGAACGTTCAGTTTGTATTCAGCCGGCGGCAGCGCGGGATGGGGCCAACTCCTGCCGTATTGAGCCTTGTTGATCTCCGATTGCAAGTGCTCAATGCGAACCCCAACGGCAAAGGGTTTTGCCTGCATGGGCATGCCCAGGCCGTGGAGCCAGGCATACGTATCCCGGGCGCTGTGACCAATGGCCAAGTACGCCGTGTCGGTTTCAAGCATATCCTCCCGGTTTTCATGGGTCACAAAGGCGGCTGTAACCCGTCCCGCCTGCAGGCGCAGCCCGGTTAGGCAGTGGCCGAAACGGAGATCCACCCCCAGGGCGATGAGCTTTTGCCGGAATTGGACCAGCGCTTTTCGCAGCAGGTCCGTGCCGATATGGGGCTTCTGGGCAATGAGGATATCCTCCGGCGCTCCGCAGGACACCAGGATATGCAAAATCGTAGAGATAAGGGGATGATTGAGGCCGCAGGTGAGCTTACCGTCGCTGAATGCCCCCGCGCCCCCTTCGCCAAACAGCACGTTGCTTTCCGGATTCAGCCGGCCCTGCGTTTCAAAGGCTTCAACGTCGATTTGCCGCTGCTCCACGGGCTGCCCCCGCTCAATCAGGATGGGCCTGAGGCCCCGCCGGGCCAGGGTTAGGGCGCAGAACAGGCCCGCGGGACCCGCGCCGACAACGAGGGGAGGGGGAGCGGAGGAATGACGGGATGCGGAGTTCCGCCCCGTACCGTTGCCGGGTTTTCGTTTTGGATCATCCATGGGATGCGGTTCCGGATGTTCCGCCTGCATGCGGTTGAAAACGGCGCCTCCCTCCGTTGATAGGCGGGCGCCTGAGGATGTACCGCCCGGCAGAAAAGCAACCCGGTTGGGCGCATGGTTACCGGCGGCTTTCTGTTCCGCCGGTTCCCCTCCCGCCAGGGATACATCCACCGTCAGAACGAAGCGTACATTTGTCTTGTCCCGGGCGTCAACGCTGCGCTTATGAAGCCGGGCAGACCGCACCTGCTTGGCAGGCACGCCAAGCGCCATGGCGGAAAGAACCCTGAGGAGAGCCTCATCCAGGGTAAGCGCGTCGTCCAGAGGCAGGGAGACCTGGCGTACCCGCAGCATGGTGATCCCCCCAAACCCTTCGCTATTGGAAAAGTCTTTCCGCTTCCCGCATGTTGTTGATAACGGGCACCCCGAAGGGGCAGCGGTTTTCGCAGCTGCCGCAGGCAACGCACTGGCCCCCATGGTGGGCCAAGCTGCGGTAATGGCTGCGGACGGAGGGCGGAATGTTGCTTTCATCCAGCTTGGCAATGTCCAGATAGCGGTTCACCGCGGCGATGTCGATTTCCGACGGGCAGGGCTGGCAGTGGCTGCAATAAACGCAGCTTCCTCGGAAATCCCTGCCGGAAGCGGACAGGATGGGAGTATAGTCCCGCTCCTTGTCCGTGGCGTCGAGGTAGCGGAGGGCGTTTTTAACCTGGCTTGAGGATTGGCAACCCACAAGAACGCTGGCCGCCGCCGGGCGGTTAAGGGCATAATGTACGCACTGGGTAACGGTCATAGGCTCTGCAAAAGGCGTGTGCTCGGGGGACAGCAGCTTGCCCGCGCCCAGAGCTTTCATTACGGTAACGCCAACGCCCTTTTTCTCGCAGAGCGCGTACAGGGCCGCCCGTTCCGGGTCAAATGTCGGTCCGACCCGGATTCCTTCGTCAAAGAACGCCAGCACATCTTTTTCCGCCGGGTATAGATCAAAGGCAGGGTTGACGCTGAACATCATGGTTTCCACCAGCCCGGTCTCCACCGCCCGGCGGGCGGTAACCGGGTTGTGGCTGGAAAAGCCGATATGGCCGATATCGCCCTGTTGCCGCAGCTTCTGCGCATACTCGATAAACCCGGTTTGAAACACAGCCTGATAATCGTCCTCGCTGTCAATGAAAAACATCATCCCAAAATCAATATATCCGCCGAAGATGCGCAGGCAGTCCTCAAAATATCGCCGCACCGTGGGCAGGTCCCGGCTGATATCGTACTGCTGGCCGATGTCCGTGGCGCCGATATGCCCCTGGATCATCACGTCCCCCCGGCGGCCGGCAATGGCTTTGGCAATATTCTCCCGCACTTCCCGCCCCGGCATAAACACATCCAGCAGGTTAACGCCGCCCTCGACAGCCGCGCGTATGGTTTCTTCCACCTGCCGATAGGGTTTTTGATCCAAATGCTCGCAGCCAAGCCCGATTACGCCCACCTTTCGCCCGGTACGCCCAAGTTCCCGGTACAACATCGCAATCATCCTCTCCCTCTCCCCGAGGAACGCGCAGGGAGAGCGCTTCTGTATCCATTGTAAATCATGGGGCGGCGAAAAGCAAACGGCGTTGCTTTCGGCGGATTAAGGACCCCTTCACATGTTTTCTTTTCCGTATGTATGGAGATAGCGAAACCGCTCGCTGGAGACCTGCTCATCCGGAATCGCGCGCAGTGGGATGCCGGCGGCGGCGGCCCGGAGATACAGCCCGCAAGCCTTCTCCTGAACCCGCGCGGCCAGCAGGGCTTCCGTAAGGTCGCGGCCGCAAGCGACGGAACCATGGTTACGCAGGATCACCGCGTTGCGGTCTCCTATGGCGGCGGCGGCGGCTTCCCCTAATTCCGAGTGTCTTTCGGCGCAAATATATACCGGCGTCACAGGAATGGAGCCGCCTAAAAGCTGCGACATTTCCTCCGCCAGGCAAGGCACCTCCTCCACGTCCGCCGCGGATACCGCCATGGCGCCGGAGGTGTGCGCGTGAATGATGGCCCGCACATCCGCCCGCTTCCGATAGATCTGCCGGTGAACCTCTTTTTCGGAGGTTGGATTGCGAGAGCCTTCCAGCTTTCTGCCCTCCATATCAATCACCACAATATCCTCGGGCCGCATTGCGTCGTAGGCGACGCGGCTGGGCGTCAGAAGTATGCGATCCTCCGCGCGGAGGCTGATATTGCCCCATGTGCCGATGAAATAGTCCATTGCCTGCAGCTTGAGGCAGGTGTTAACCATCAACCGCCGCTCTGCGGGAAACATCATCGCTGTACCCTCCCGGAGGCGTCTCCGCCGGCCAACTCATATACCTCCTCCAGGGTAACCAGGTTGAATCCGCCGTATATCGTATGTTTGAGCGCCGAAGCCGCGCCCGCGAATTCCGCAATGGCTTGCAGGGGCAGCCGGTGCAGCAGGCCATAGATAAAGCCGGCCGCAAAGGACGCGCCGCCGCCGCCGCGGTCCACCAGGCGGATATCATAATGCCTGCTTTGGAAGAACGCCTCGCCGTCATAGCAGAGTACGGACCAGCCGTTATCCGAGGCGGAATAGCTTTCCCGCAGCGTACAGCCCACATACCGGCAGCCGTATTGCCGCCGTATTTTTTCAAAAACAGCTTTGTAGGCCTCAACAGGGAGCTTGCCTTTGGATATGTCCGCCTCCTCAGGTTTGAGTCCGAGGCAGCATTCGGCGTCCTCCTCGTTGCCGATGCAAACGTCTACATCTTTCATGATCTCTTTCATGAAGGACTGCGCCTCCTGGATCGACCAAAGCTTTCGCCGGTAGTTCAGATCGCAGGAGACGGTGACGCCGTGCCGTTTCGCCGCTGCAACGGCCGCCCGCGTGAGGGAGCGCGTTTGGGGCGACAGGGCCGGGGTGATACCCGCGAAGTGAAACCAGCCGGCGTTCGCAAAGATGGCGTCAAAATCAAAATCCTCAAGCTCCGCGCAGGCAAAGGCGGACCCGGCTCTATCATAGGTAACGCGCGGGGGCCGCATTGCTACGCCGGTCTCATAGAAATTGACGCCCAGACGACCGCCTCCCCATGCGATGTGGGAGCCGTCAATGCCTTGGGCCAGCAATCGCCGGTAGCAGGCCTCGCCCAGCGCGTTTTTCGGAAGCTTTGTAACGTAGGCCACATTCTCGCCAAACCGGGAAAGCGACGCCCCCACAATGGCCTCGTCCCCGTCATAAATCGCGTCAAACCGGTCCGCCTGCTCCACGCGCAGAAACCCCGGCGTTATCAGGCGAAGCATCACTTCGCCCATCGTTACAACTTTCATGGCATTCCCTCCGTGACAGACTAGAACTCCGTTGGATACAAGTTTTGCACCATCGAAATGTTTTTAAAAGGATAGCGGGCCGCTGCCGCCTCGTTAAAGTCTATGCCGATACCGGGGCGGTCATTGATGTACATATAGCCGTCCTTGGGTTTGTACTGATGCGTGAAAAGGCTTTCCTTCCATTCGATCTCCTCCACGCTATACTCCAGGATCAGGGCATTGGGGATAGCCGCCGCCACATGCATGGAGGCCGCGCAGCCCACCTGCCCATGGATGTTGTGCGGCGCCAGCGGGATATGATTCGCCTCGCACAGGGCCGCTATTTTCTTCATCTGGGTTATGCCGCCGCATACGCGAATATCGGGCTGCGCAATATCAATGGCTTTGGCTTCAATAGCCGCGCGATAATCGCTGATGGTGCACCAGCGTTCGCCGGACGCTATGGGGATGGGGGAACGCGCTTTCACCTGGGCGCATGAGTCAACATTTTCCGGCAGAGTCGGCTCCTCGAAGAAAAAGGGGCGGTAGGGCTTCAATTCCTCTGCGATTTGCAGCGCCGTATAGGGATTGAACCTGCCGTGCCCTTCCACCAGCAGATCGATATCCCAGCCCACCGCGCCGCGAAGCGCTTTTATCTGCGCGACCACACCCCGCAGCTCTTTTGCGGTAATTACGCCCTCCGCTTTGTAGAACGGGTCCCATTTCATGGCGGTATATCCTTTTTTGACCGTTTTTTCGGCCAGCGCCGCCAATTGATCCGGCGTATCGCCGCCAAAAAACCAGCGGTTTGCATACACGCGAATTTTATCGCGGAATTTGCCGCCCAGCAGCTGATATACCGGCGTATCCAACGCCTTCCCCTTGATATCCCACAGCGCGGTATCAACGGCGCTGAGTGCGGAGGTCAGCACGCAACCCGCGCCCCAGTAGGCGTCGCGAAAACAAAGATAGAAGTTTTTTTCGATCTCCAGCGGGTCCCTGCCAAGCAAATGGCGTTTGAGCTCCAGCACAGCCGCCACAACGGTCTGCTCGCGCGTTTCCAGCGAGCATTCCCCCACGCCGGTGAGGGCGCCGTCCGTATGGACCTTCACGTATACCCAGTTGTCGTTATGCGCTTGCACAATGTAAGGTTTGATATCGGTGATCTTCATATATTTGTCGCTCCTGGAGCCGGTGGCTCGTGATTTATAATGTCATCCAGATAGGTTTGCAGGTGGTCGGCCATGGCCTGCTCCGCCGCGGCCCTGTCACTCCTTTCAATTGCGCCGAGTATACGCCGGTGCTGCTTCGCGCCGCCCAGCCTGGCGTTGAGGGACGGTTGCATAAAATGGGCGTCGTTGGGCGCGAATACCAGCGCAATCAACGGCTCCAGAAACGCCGGGAACAGCGGATTGTGCGTCATGGCGGAAAGCGCTTGGTGGAACTTGCAATCAATGGCGTACCATTGGTGGAGGTCCGCGTAGTCCTTTTCCATTTTCTGCACGATTTTCTGCAATGTGATTTTTTCCTGACCGTTGCTGTTTTGCGCTGCCAATCCGCAGGCGCGGACTTCCAGCGCCATCCGGATTTCATAGACCTCCTGCGACGAGGCGCAGCCCACGGCCGTCATGCGCGTGACGACGCTTCCCAACGCTTCCGGCGAAATCTGTGTAACATATGCGCCGCTGCCGTTGCGAACCTCCACCAGGCGCCGCTCGCGCAGCATGGCTATGGCTTCGCGCACCACATTGCGGCTTGCGCCAAACTGATCCGCCAGCTCTATCTCACCGGGCAGGCGATCTCCAACCTGAAGCTTCTGTTCGATGATCGTTTGCTCCAGGATCTCGGCGATTTGCTGGGACAGACTGGACTTGTTGACTTGTTGAAACATTCATTTCCCATCTTTCTTCAACCGACTTGCCGCGCAGCTAGGGGTGTTTACCATGGGCGTCAGGCGAGCGGAAGCGTGATCCGTCTCTTTTCCCGAAGAGAGCGATGGGTCGCCTCCACCAGCTCATACGCTTTCAGCCCGTCCCATCCGGTGACAAGGGGCTGCCCGCTTCCGCGAATGCATTCCGCAAAGTTTTCAATCAATCCCATAAAGCCGCCGAACTCCTCATCAAAGATCAGCGTGTTGGGAAAAACAGGATTCCAAATCTTGCTGGGGCCTTCCTCACTGTCGTTGATGATCAGCGTGTGCTGGTCCTCCACCGCGACCCAGCTCTTCTCTCCGTAGATTTCGACGCGTTCCCAGGGTTTCAGGCTAAGCGCCGTAGAGGAGGTAAACACGTTTCCCACCGCCCCGCTCACAAACTCCAGATTGATACAGGCGTTGTCCATATCGTAATTGCGCCTGTTAAACTCATAGTGATGCGTGCCCGCTGCCGACACCGCCCGGACATCGCCCATGAAATAACGCGCCAGGTCAAACATATGAACGGTGCCCCCTTCCAGGATGTCCACATAATCATAGCCCAGGTTGAACTTCCCCAAAAACGCCGCGGGCCGGTGGGGAAGCGCCTTTTTGGCGCGGAGATACGGCGGGGAGTACCGCTTGTTGGAGACGGTCATCAGCGTCAGCCCGAGTTCATCGGCAGCTTCACACATTTTTCGAGCCTGGCCGAGGTTCCTTGTGATCGGTTTTTCCACCAGGACATGGATGCCGCGCCCGAAGCACTCCATCGCAAATTCGCAGTGCCTGTCGTCAGGCCCTAGAATCAACGCGCCGTCGGGCTTTTCCGCCTCCAGCATCTTCAGGTAATCGGGATACCACTTCGTTCGATATGCGTTTTCCACCTTTTTGCCCTGCGCTTCATTGCGGACGGACACCCCCGCCAGCTCAACGGGTTCCCAAAGGGTTTTCAGCCGCATGATTGCTGGGATATGCTTGCTCTGCGCCACCCCGCCGCACCCGATGACCGCCAGCCGCACCGGCTTTTTGGACGCCCGTTCCTCATCATAGCCGATGCCGTACACATCGGCCTCGTCGAACATTTTCCGAAGAGGGCTATGGGCATAAACGTCTTCCATCATATTCCGGTCCTCCTTTACTCCGCGGCGTTGAGCGCGCGCAGCCAGCGCAGGCGCAGCAGGCTGGCGCCGCGTTGAATGGCCAGCGCCGCCAGGATGATTGCGCCTTTTAGCAGATAGATTTGGCTGTCCATCAAACCAAGCGTCGCCAACCCATTGGTCAGCAGGCACATAAACAGCAGCCCGCTAAGCATCTTGGCAAAGGACCCCTCTCCGCCGGAGAGCTTGTTGCCGCCGATGACCACCGCAACAATCGCGTTCATTTCCATGTTATAGCCGATCATCGCCACCGCGCTGCCCAGGCGGGACAGATCCACCAGAGACGCGATACCGGTTAAGAAGCCCGCCAATGTAAAAATACAGAATTTGATGAATCGGGTATGAACTCCCGTCAATTCGGTGGCGTGCTCATTTTCGCCGATTGCCTTGGTGTACCGGCCGAACTTGGTCCGGGTCAGCAAAAACCAGCCGAAGGCAACGCACAGGACCACGAGGATCAGCGAGATGTTAAAGAACCCGGCCGCAAAGGGCCGATAAATTGTCTGCAAGACGGCGGAGGCGACCGGTATGGATTTGGATCCCGTAATGCCCAGCGCCAGGCCCCGCGCCCAAATCATACAAGCCAGCGTGATGATAACGGCATTGATTTTTCCGTAAGCAATCAGGGCGGCGTTCACGGCCGCGATCATGGTGGCCACGCCCGCGCAGGCGGCTATACCCAGCCAAACGCTGCCCGTCTCTCGGTAGATGACGCCGGTCAGGCAAGCTGTGAGCACGATCAGGGAGCCCGAGGACAAATCGATGTTGCCGGAGATGACGACAAATGTCATGCCTACGGATACGATGATCAAAGCGGCATTCTGCTGGATGATGTTGCTGATATTGCCGATGGAAAGAAAGCCGCGGTTCCATGTGAGGAAGCAGGCGGTCAGCGCCAGGGAGAGGAGCAGAATGGTCAGCACATCCATATGCTTTACCATCGTTTTGAGGAATGCCCTTGTGTTTTTTGACATTTCCATTCCTCCTTCAGGCGCCCTGCCGCTGCGTGAAGCGATTGAACAGGACGGCCACCAGAATAAACAAGCCCGTCACGCAGTCCTTATAGTTCGCGTCCACGCCGTACAGCGTCATAAAATTGGCGATCATCGAAACAATGAGGGCGCCAACCAGCGTTTTTACGACGCTGCCGTTGCCGCCTTTGAGAGACATGCCGCCAAGGACGACCGCCGTCACCGCGTCAAATTCGTAGCCGCTTCCAACAGAGGGATTGACCATGCCAAGCCGGCAGGCCGCGATAACGCCGGCGATACCCGCGGTGACGCCGCTGATGGTAAAGCACAGCATCTTAATTTTGGCGTTGTTGAACCCGCACAGTGCCGACGCGCGGGGGTTTCCGCCCACAGCGTATACCTGGCGGCCAAATTCTGTTCTGTGCAAAAGAACATAGGCGAACCCGTAGAGGGCGATGACGATGAAAAAGAGCGTTGGCATACCCAGCAAAGGCTTTCCCGTGTTGATGTACTTCGTTACCGGATCCTTTACATAAATCCACGAGCTGTATATTTCAATGATAACCAGGGCAATCCCCCTTATGGCCAGCTGGGAGCCCAGCGTTACGATAACGCAATTGATCTTCAGCCGTTCGATGATGAACCCGTTGAGCGCGCCGGTAATACCGCAGGCCGCCACCGCGATCGGCATCGCGGCCCAGGCGCTGACATCCTCCTGAAGCAGCACGGCCAGCAGCACCGCGCTTAAAAACATGTTTGACCCGGCCGACAAATCCATGCCGCCAATCAGGAAAACGTAGCTCATGCCGATGGAGAGGACCGCCACGATGGACACTTGCTTGATGATGTTTATCAGATTATTCTGGGAATAGAATTGTGAAGAAAGCAATGAGAACAGGACAAACAGCAGCACCGCCACCAGGGTGATCCCGGACCATTCAATCAGGCCTGTCACGCGCTCGCGCCGGAGGGTCCTGCCATCCGCTTTGGCCGCTGTCATGCCGTCACCTTCTTTTCCGGCTTGCCCTGAATGAGCCGTATCAGCGTTTCATCATCGGCAGCGCCTTCGAGCGCGCCGCTGATTTGGCCGTCCACCATCACGATGATGCGGTCCGCCAGTTGCAGGATCTCCGTCGTATCTGTTGAAATCACCACAATCGCCTTGCCAAGCTCCGCCAATCCCGTCAGAATGCGGTAAATTTCAGTTTTGGCGCCAACATCCACCCCTCGCGTCGGCTCGATAAAGACCAGCACATCCAGATTTTTGAGAAGCCAGCGGGAAACGATGATCTTCTGCTGATTGCCGCCGGAGAGAAACTTGACCTTTGCTTTGGGGGAACGCATCTTGATAGCCAGTTTCCCGGTCAGCTTTTGGCTCTCCCCGGTGATTCTTCCATAGCGCAGCAGCGGGAAAAAACGGGCCAGCCTGAAGCGCCCCAGGCTGGGCAGCGCGATGTTGTCCCGGTTGCTCATTTCGGGGAATAAGCCTTCCTCCTTCCGGTTTTCCGTCAACAGCCCGATGCCCAGCTTTACGGCATGGGCGGGTTTGCGGATGGAGGCCTTTTGGCCGCGAACAAGGATGGTTCCGCTGTCCATGCGCCGCGCGCCATAAACGATACGCCACAGCGTATCCTGCCCGGCGCCCAGCAGGCCGGTAAAGCCGCTGATCTCTCCGGGGTAGATATCGCAGGATACATGATCCACCTCATTGCGCAGGGATATGTCCCTGAGTGAGAGGACCGGGCTCTCGCGCTTTGCGCCGCTGCGGGCGACACGGTGAAAGGAATTAAAGGTATCGCCCAGCATATGCTCGATGATTTGCAGTTCGTCAACCTCGTCCATCCGTACGTTGGCGGTGATGCGCCCATTCATCATGATGGTTCCGCAATCGCAGTATTTTTTGATCTCTTCCAGGCGGTGGGAAATAAAAACAATGCAGATGCCCTGGCTCTTCAGCTTGAACAGGATTTGAAACAGCCGTTCCGTATCCTTGTTCGTCAATGCCGCCGTCGGTTCGTCCAGGATCAGAATGCTGGGCCGGACCGATATGGCTTTGGCGATTTCAATAAGCTGCTGCTTGGCCAGCGGGAACACCTCGATATTTTGGTCCACGTCAATGCTGTCGATACCGAGATCGCGCAGGTACTTCCTGGCAAGCTCGCTCATTTTGCGGTTGTTCAGTCTTACGCCGTGAACCACCTCGCGGCCGAGAAAGATGTTTTCGGCTACGGTCAGGTTGTTGAGCAGGCTCAGCTCTTGGTAAACGATACCGATACCAAGCTTCGCGCTGTCCGCCGGGCTTGTGATCCTCACTTCCTTCCCATGCATGAAGATCCTGCCCTCGTCCGCTATGTAGTTACCGCTGAGAATCTTCATCAGGGTGGATTTTCCGGCGCCGTTCTGCCCGATGATCGAATGGATTTCGCCCGCGCGCAGCTGCAGGTCCACCGCCGACAGCGCCTGCACGCCGGTGAAACGTTTGGAGATGCCGTGCATCTCAAGCACCGATTCCATATCGCGCCCTCCTTGTGTGAGCTCCCCGGGGCGGCGGGCGGAAGGGCATGGCTGCCCTTCCGCCCTGGGGACGCCTGTTACCGGGTAAGATAGGAATTGATGATATCGGTGAGGGACTGGTCGAAGGGGACGCCCGCTATGTCGTTTTCCATATCGTTGGCCATTTGCAGCATGGCGGAGGCATTATCCTTGGTGACGATGATGCCGGGCAGGATATAATCCCCTTCGGCGGCAAAGTCATATTCTCCGGCCATAACGCGGTACGGAACGGTCACCTTGTAGAAGCCTGTGTACTGGGAGGCCAGCATATAGGTGCAGTCCATCTCGCCGTTGATAATGGCCTCGATGGCGTCGGACGCGCCGTCAATGGAACAGATGAGGATTTGGTCTTCCCGGCCGTCATTGATGATCACCTGCGCGGCGGGATAGGTAACGCCGTCGGACAGGCCGTAGAGCAGGTTGATTTCATCGCCGTAGGTTGTCAGGTAGTTTTCCATTATGGTCACCGCCTGGGTGCCGTCCCAGTTGGTGGCTTCCTGCGCCAGAATGGCTACGCCGTTGGCTGCCATGACTTCCGCGAAACCGCCTGTACGGCCTTCGTTCAACCCCTGGCCCAGGTTGCCGGCAAGCATTACGATCTTCTTATCGGACAGCTCGCCGCCCTGCGCTTTCAGCAGTTCTATGGCATACTCCCCGACTTCGCGGGACATCGCCCACTCGTCGAAACCGATGGTGCCTTCGCTCATGCCCGGTTCGGACCAGCTGTGCTGCACCACGACTTTGACGCCCTTCTCCTTGGCCTTTTCAAAAGCGTTGGCGAAGGCGGTCACATCCAGGGTGTTGATGGAGATGATGTCGCATTTGTCGAGAAATTGCTCAAAGACTTCCACCTGACGCGCCACATCGCGGTCTCCGGAACCCACGAGGAGTTCGAAGCCATACAGATCGGCGGCTACTTTTGCTCCTTCCACTTCACCGAGGTGGAAAGGATGGGTCAGGTCCTGTTGAATGAGGCCGATTGTAATTGGTTTGTCTTCCGCCACGGCGCAGAGCGTACCCGCGCAGAGCAAGAGGGACAGGAGGAGAGCGACGGTCTTTTTCATGAATCTTACCCCTTTCTATTGTTACGCGGCTTGGCGCCGCATAATTTCAGGATTCCGATTCGGCCCATATGACGCAGGGCCCGCTGTTCATCCCCTCAAAGAGCCATGGCGACACGAGGATACGCCGGATGCCGTCCAGCCTTTCGTCCAGCTTCATCTCCTCGATGATGATGAACGCAGGGGTTTGGGCGCGGGCGAAGAATTCGTTGTGCGCGATCATGGTGTCGTCCAAGTGGGCGATGCAGGCGATGGACGGCGCGTCCACCCCAATCATGCGCAAGCGCGGCATCCTGGTATGGATGTACGCCGCCGCCTCTTTGCCAAAGCCGGGGCAGTGGCCGGAAAACCGGGCGGGGTCATTTTTTCGCAGGCCCTCCAGGCCAAAGCGGACAAGCAGGGCTTCCGCGTCGGATCCGCTTTCCATAAAAGGCTTTAGGTGTTCCGGCATGACCACCGTATCGTCCGGCAGGCTGGTCATGTGGATCGCCATAATCCCGGTATAGGTCAGGTCCCGCGGCGTGAACTGGCAGATGCCGGTTCCGTCCTGAAACACATGGCCCGCGGTGTCAAGGTGCGTGCCGGTATGGTTGTATACTTGAAGAAACATCACATTGGCGCCCGTTTCCTCAATGGACATGAATTCTGTCAGCCGGGGTTCCGGAATAGCCGGCGGGCGCGGAGCCGTCCGGCTCATCGGATAGGATAGCCACCGCAGTTCCATGGCGCGCGCTCCCTTCTGCTATGGGATGTCGGGAAGATCTTTTTTGGCTTCTTTGATGATTTCCACAAATTTCGCCACCTGCCCGGTAATCCACCCGATTCCTTCCTTTTCGATCATCTCGGTATTCATGAACGTCCTTGCGCCGGAAACCGCGCACGCGCCGCAGCGGATGAACTCCGCTACGTTGGCCTCGGTGATTCCGCCGGAGGGAATCAGGTTCACCTCCGGAAAAACCATCCTCAGATTGGTCATGTACTTGGGGCCGCCCAGCGCGCCCGGAAAAATCTTCACGGCGGAGGCGCCTTTACGCATGGCGGCGAACACCTCGGTTGCCGTAAACGCGCCGCAGAACATCGCCACCTGGTAGCGGTTGGCCAGATCCATCACATCCTCCGCAATGCAAGGGTTGACGATGATATCCGCGCCGCGTAAAATCACCTCGCGGGCGGAACAGGCGTCCAGGACCGTGCCCACGGCAACATGCATCCTACCCTTGAAGTGCGTGGAAATCGCTTCAACCGCCTCCAAAACGCCCGGAGTCGTCATCGTGACCTCCAGGCAGCGGGCCCCGCCGTCATACATTGCTTGCGCGTACCTGACCCAATCGCCCTTTTGGTGGAGCTTGATGCACGGCAGGACCCCGGTTGCCTTGACGGCCGACATGACCTGTTCCTTCAACGTATTATCGCTTCGCATGATGCAGCGCTTCCTCCATTCGTAATATACTACTGTTCAGGTGTCCTACAACCTGGCATTATGATAGATGATCCGGGGCTGAATGTCAATCGTTTTTTCGCTTTTGGCGGGGAGCCCGTGACATCCCCGTCCGTTTATGGTATGATACGCCCATGGACGCTTATATCCCCCGAGCCCCCAACCATGAATAGGAGGTTTTGAACGTGAAAAGATTTTTGGGTCTGTTTCTAGCGCTTGCCCTGCTGCTGGGCGCTGCGCCCGCCATGGGGTCGGCCCCTGCCCTGGGTAAGGACATTGTGGTGCTGTACACCAACGACATTCATTGCGCGGTGGATCAAAACTTCGGTTTTGCGGGGCTTGTTTCCTATAAAAACAAGCTGCTGGACGAAGGCAACTTCGTAACCCTGGTGGATTGCGGCGACGCCGTACAGGGCGAGCCCATCGGCACCCTGTCCGCAGGCTCCTACATGATCGACATCATGAATAAAGCGGGCTACGATATAGCCACGCCCGGCAACCACGAGTTCGACTACGGCATGGACCGCTTTATGGAACTAACCGCGCTGGCCCGGTTCCCCTACGTATCGGCTAACTTTGTGAATCTGGAGGAGGGCAAGCTGGCGCTGGACCCCTACCGGATTGTGGAGTACGATGGCGTAAAGGTGGCATATGTGGGCATTACCACCCCAAAGACCATCACCTCCTCAACGCCCGCCTACTTCCAGGACGGCGACGGCAACTTCATCTACGGCTTTTACCAAAGCAGCGACGGCCAGCCCTTGTATTTGGCGGTGCAGGCCGCCGTGGACGCGGCCCGGGATGAGGGCGCGGCCTATGTGGTGGCGCTGGCGCACCTGGGTATCGCGGCGGAGACCGCCCCCTGGATGTCCACCGATGTGATTGTGAACACGACGGGCATCGACGTGATGCTGGACGGTCACTCCCACAGCGTGCTGGCGGAAGAAAAGGTAAAGAACAAGGACGGCAAAGAGGTGCTGCTTTCCTCCACGGGCACCAAGCTCCAAAATATCGGCGTGCTGCGCATTGCCGCGGACGGCGGCCTGTCTGCCGGCCTGCTGGCCTGGAACAGGGACATGGAGAGTTTCGTCGGCGAAATTCAAGGGCAGTTCCAAGAGACGCTGGACCAGGTGGTGGCTCAGAGCGACGTGGATCTGGTGATCTACGAGCCGGGCACGGATCCCGCGGTGCGCATCATCCGCAATGCGGAGACCAACCTGGGCGACCTGTGCGCCGACGCGTACCGGGCCATGAGCGGCGCGGACATCGCGCTTGTAAACGGCGGCGGCATTCGTGTGAACATCGGCGCGGGTGACGTTACGTACGACGATATTTTAAAAGTGCATCCGTACGGCAATGAGCTGTGCATGGTGGAAGCCACGGGCCGGGAGATACTGGACGCGCTGGAAATGGGCGCGCGGGTGGTGCCGGAGGAGAACGGCGGTTTCCTGCAGGTAGCCGGCTTGACCTATGAGATCCACACCTATGAGCCCTCCTCCGTGAAGCTGGACGGTAACGGCCTGTTTGAAGCCGTAGAGGGAGAGTACCGGGTGAAAAACGTGCTGGTGGGCGGGGAACCGCTGGACTTGGCCAAAACCTACACCATGGCGTCCCATAACTACCTGATTAAAAACGCGGGGGACGGCTTTACCATGTTCCAGGACAACGTGTTGCTGCTGGAAGACGCCATGATTGACAATCAGGTGCTCATCAACTACATCACCGGCGCGCTGGGCGGCGTGGTCGGCGACGGCTACGACGATCCCCACGGGCAGGGCCGCATCGTGGCTGTGCCCGAGAAGCCGGCCAAGTAAGCGAAGAGAGCGCTCATGGGAAAGCTTTACGGCATTCTTGCCGCGCTGATCCGCGGGTTTTCACGGCCCATGACCACCGTTTGGGAAACCGGGTTTGACGGCGCGCCGGCCGTATTCTGCCCCAACCACGCGGGCGCTTTTGGCCCGATAGCCATTTGCGCCAGGTTTCCCCTGCGCGGGAAGCTGCACCCCTGGATGAACGACGGCATGATGCACGCCGGGACCGTGCCCGCTTACGTGCGGCAGGACTATTGGTGGAAACCCGGCTGTTTCTGGGAACCGCTGCTTACCCGTACGCTGCCCTATATTGCGGCGGCGATCGTTCCTCCCATCCTGCGAAGCGTACCGGGCGTGCCTGTGTACCACGACGTCCGGGTGGTTAAGACCTTCCGCAAGAGCCTGGCGTACCTTCAGGCAGGGGAGCATCTGGTCATTTTTGCGGAGCAGCCGGACGGCTTTCAGTCCCACAGCCTCAGGCTGAACGACGGGTTTTTGCGCATCGCGCCCCTGATCCACCGCAAACTGGGTATCGCGCTTAAATTCTACCCCGTGCATGTGGATGGCAAGAACCGGATCATGCGCGTGGGCATTCCGGCGCAATATGACCCGGCCGTGCCTTTGGCCGAGCAAAGCGAAGGAATGATGGAGGTCATCCGGGCGGGTATCCGGCCCGGCTGACGCAAGCGGCGCAGTGGCCGGACGTGAAGCGGGTACGGGGCTTCCGCCCCGTACCCGCTTTGTTATGCTTCTGTTTTCCGGCCCGCCTTGTTACGCGTTGAAGGAATATCCGGCCGGCTTAGTACGCCAACCCGAAATCATCCGTCTCTTCCTCCTCGCCGATGTACACCTCGGGGAGCGTCTGGACCCAGCTCGACTGTTCGTTCACGTAGTATCCCTGTACGTTATCGGCGCGGAAATCATAGTAACGGTTTGAGTACAGCGGCACCATGGGCATCAATTCCACCCACCGCTCCTGGAAAACGAGCCATTTTTCCACATAGGCGCGCATGTCGCCCGGGGCTGTTTGCGTCAGCTCGAACCCCAGGTTCATCAGCTGTTCGTCCCGCAGTCCCGATACGTTGACAGTGCCCTGATACTCGTCTCCCGTGTGGAAGTCAAAATACGGGTCAAATAAGTAGTAGAAGTTATTTGCCAGCAAAAACATGTCGTAGGCCCGCTCGCCCATGCGGAAGTAATGGTTCAGCAGCATTTCGTCAAAGGGCAGCTCCGCCGCTTCCAGGCCGATGCCCGTTTCCGCGAAAGCCGCTTCCAGCATGCCTTGCAGAACATCCGCCATCGGATAGTCCGTGGGTTTTGCCCAACGGATTACCAGCGGCTCCAGCACGCCGTCCGCAACGCGGTGGCGAATGCCGTCCCCGTCCCGGTACGCCTCGCCGGCCTGGTTAAGCGTCCATCCATCGGAGGCCAGCAGCCTCTTCGCCTCTTCCAGGTCCGTTATCTCGGCAAATCTCTCCAGCTCCGCGGGCACGTCAAGCTCCGGGATGTCCAGTTCCTCATCCGCGGGGAATATCTGGTTCACCATCCACTGCCCGCGCCCATAGTACCCGTATACCGGCAGCGCGTATTCCGTGCCGTCCAGCCCAAGCCGAATCAGCTCGTCCTTGTCCACGCAACGGGCGATCGCCCGGCGAACCGCCGCGCTGGAAGTCGGCCCCGCCTCGCAGGCGAAGGAAAGCATGGCGAACCCTGTTCTCCAGTACTGGGACGACCGGAACCCAAGCTCCGCCGCCTCCGCCGCCAGGGCGGGGCTGGTGACGCGGATCAGCACATCCACCGCGCCTTCCGACAGCTCGCCGATCATCGTGTCCTCCTGTACGGACCGGAACACAACGCGCTCCACACGGGGCTTGAATCCTTCATGATTGCCCGCGTAGTTTTCATTGACGATGAACCGCGCCGTATGGGTCTGCGGGTCGTAGGATTCCAGCGAATAAGGCCCGCATGTTACCTTCGGGTTAAACACATAGCCCGTGGCCGGGTCCAGCAGCGTTACGCGCAGCATATCCGCCGTAAACGCGCCCGGCGTATAGCCTAGCGCCGCCGCGTCCATATCCGCCGCTTCGGCGGCCGCGGCGATGTACACGCCTTCCCCGTCGTCCCGTACCTCGCAGTACGGCGCGATCACCGTTATGGGGTACGGAACCATGTTCAGCCGGGCAATGTCATAAAAATAGGAAACATGATCCGGCAGAATGCTGATGGAGATCCGGTTTCCCTGCA
>WRHG01000004.1 GCA_009783365.1 Clostridia bacterium
GGATGCGGCGGATCATAACGGCCATAACCCGGTTCGCATATACGGCGAATCCTTCAGCGATATCGACGAGTACGTGGCATTTGTCCGGCGCTGCATCCTGGAATGGAAGGCGCGGGGCGCGGTGGCTCTAAAATCCGCGCTGGCGTACGATCGCGGGTTGGATTTTCATGAGACAACCAAGGAGAAAGCGCAGCGCGTCTTTCGCCCCGGCGCCGGGGCAGAGGATATCCGCGCGTTTCAGGACTATCTGTTCTTCGCCATATGCCGCATCGCGGCGGAACAGGGACTGCCCTTCCAAAACCATACCGGATTGGGCGTCCTGGAGCGCACGAACGCGATGCGTATGCGCGAGGCGATCGAGAAAAATCCGGACACGAAGTTTGTGCTTTTTCACGGCAGTTATCCATGGATGGACGATCTGTGCGGGCTTTTGCATAACTGCCCGAACGTCTATCCCGACCTGTGCTGGCTGCCGCTGATCTCCACCAGCGCCGCCAAGACGTTGCTGCACCAGCTGATCGAGCTGGGCCGTTCCGACTGCCTGTGCTGGGGCTGTGATACACGCACCGGGGAGGAGAGCTATGGGGCGCTGCTGGCCATGCGGTCGGTGATGAGCGAGACACTCGGCGAAAAGGTAGATTCCGGTTACTGCAGCGCGGATGACGCGCTGCGCGTCGCGCGGAATATTCTGCGTGAAAACCCCAAAGGGCTGTATGGCCTGTAAGCCCGCTTACGGCACGGTCACCCCGGTCATGGCCTTCCACTTTTTCCGGATGGTTTCCTGGTTCTGCACGCCGTAATTGGGGTCTGTCTGACGGCATTCGTCCATGTCCCGGAAAAAGTGAACGCATAGGTGGCCGTTAAAACCGTTGTTCGCGATGGAGCCGGACAGGTGAGGCACATTATGCATGGCGGCCAGGGTCCAGGTTCCGCTGGGCAGTTTCACATACACGGGCTTGGGCGTCCAGGTGTTGGTATTGCCGAAAGCCTTGAACATAATCTGCGTATCGGTTAATGTCTTGGGTTCGCTGTCCGCGTGGCGGCCCAGGCTGTAGAGTTTGAGCTCCCATTGCAGCTGGGTGGCCGGGTCAAAGATCACAAGGGTCTGGCCGACGCGGAGGGAGGGCTTAATCTCGTTAAACCAATGCAGCAGTTTAACAGAGCCGGCGGAGGGGCCTTCCGCCTGGCCCGCGCCTGCTGGCGGGGAATTGCCGCCCGATCCGCCATTTCCTGATCCGCCGCTCCCCGACCCGTCGCTCCCTGATCCGCCTGCAGCAGGTTCGGCAGGACCGGCCGCCAGGGCGGAGCTGCTGAAAAGCCGGGCCTGGGTGGCGGCTCCGGCAACCCCGTCCGCGCCCAGGCCGTTGCGCTTTTGAAAGGCGATAACCGCGTCCCTGGTGCCGTTGCCATAGGAGCCGTCCACGGAGACGTTGTAGTTCAGGTTCTTTAGAGCCTGCTGCAGCGCCCGTACCTCTGTGCCGGTGGAGCCCACCCGCAGCGTAATGTACGTGCCGGAGGCTCCCGCGGATGATCCGGACCCGTTGCCGCCGCTATTACCGGATGCGCCGCCATCCGGCGCGCCGGATGATCCGGACCCGTCGGCGGGCTTGGCGTTGGCGGAGAAAAGCCGCGCGATGGTCTGGCTGCCCGCCAGGCCGTCGGCCGTAAGGCCGTTGCGCTTTTGGAAAGCCGTGACCGCGGCCACGGAACCCGTGCCATAGACTCCGTCAATGTTTCCGGCATAATAGCCAAGTGCTTTAAGCCGCGTTTGCGCCGCGCTGACGTCGGCGCCGGTAACGCCCTTGCGCAGGGTGCGGTTGAAGTCGGTTGAAGCGACATTTGCGCCGGTTGAGCCGGCGCTTGCGGACCCGCCGGCGGCAGGCCCGGCTTGGCCGGCCAGCTTTTCCAGCATGGACAGGGTTTGTGTGCCGGCCAGCCCGTCCGCCTTCATTTTATTGGCTTTTTGAAAGGCGGTTACCGCCCGCTGGGTGCCGGCGCCGAAGCGGCCGTCGATGCCGTTGGTGGGATAGCCCAATTGGTTCAGCTTTGTTTGCAGGTCTGTTACCCGGGGCCCCTGGTCTCCGTACTTCAATGTGTTGGGGTTCGAGGAGCCGGCTGCTGCAGGGCCGGTTGCGGCGTTTTGGGAAGTGATGTCCGCGTTGACGGCGGCAAGGGTCGCGGCGCCGGCTTTACCGTCCGCTTTCAGTTTCTTGCTGTTTTGATACGCGATGACCGCGCTTTCTGTGCCGCGGCCAAACTTGCCGTCGGCGCCGTTGGGGTCGAACCCCAGGGAAAGCAAGTTCTTTTGCAGGGCCAGAACCTCCGGGCCGTGAGAACCAAACTCCAGCGTGTCTGCGGCTTTGGCTTCAGCGGATCCGACCGCGAGGCTAAGCAGGAACGCCGCCAAAAAAAGGGCGGCGGCCTGCTGAATGATGCGGTGGCGATGGCGGGTCATGGGAGGAACCTCCTTTGGCTGGCTGAGATGACCCTGGTCCGTAATGGAGAGGGGCGATTCCTCAGGATAGGAATAGCATACCAAAACGTTTCTAAAAAGTAAAGATAATATTAAAAACTTGTTACAATATGGATGAAAAATTTGTTATAATGTGAAATCAATAAAAAACCGCTCAAAAGCGGCGCAATGGGGTATGATAAAGCAGGAAAGTTTTTTGGTTATGCAGGAAAGGAAATGCCTCATTCGTTAGGATGAAGGATCAATATGTCAAAGGCGGGGAACCGATGAGGAAAATAGGGATGAACAGAAAGCTGCTGACCCTGGTTTTGGCCCTGAGCGTAGGATTTGCCATGGCGTGGGGCCGGCGCCCCGCCAGGGCGGAAGAATGTTTTATCATGAGCGTGGACAGCTTGGACATGAGCATGCTGAACAATAACGACTACGTGGCGCGCTACCTTTCCGCGGACACGCTGGGGCTGCGGGTGGAAAAATTCATCAGCGACAGCAATGAGCTGGCCGCCCCGGTCCGGCTGACCCTGGTTCAGATGGATACCCAAAACCTCATCTATGATAAGTTTTACGGGTACATGGGAGGTACTTTTGACAGCGGGGTCATCTACCTGCCCTATGCGGGCAACGCCACAATACCCTACTTGGTGACCCTCACGATTGCGGATTGGGTGTATGCCATTCCGTTCATGCGCCTGGAACCGCGCCTGAAAGACAACAGAGCCTGTACCTACGGCGTTCGCATGAGGGATTTTAACCCCGGCCTGACCGACGACTGGCTGATGGGTACCATGGTGGATCTGGACGATTTGCGCGCCCAGGGCGGCATGAGCGTTCCCGTCTATGCCAGCGACGCTTTCGTGGTGGGAGAGGCCGCCCTGTCCCTGCGGGAGAATGGGCTTACCGTAACGCTGGCCTTTTACGCCAGCGCGGAGGTGGAGCTCTATGGTTACCATCTCTATTGTGTGCGGGATGTGGGGAACCTCCTTACCGCGGACCCGGCCCGCATGGCGGAGCGCAGCTATGGCGCGGGCGAGGTCATTGACGTAACGGGAGCAAGCACCGTACTGATCTATCTGTCCATGTCCTTAAGCTATAACAGCGCCGGGTTGCCGTCCGGCGGGTATGACCCCGGGTCCTCCGACGCGCGGCGGCAGCTGGCGCTCTGGGAGCGGAACCTGCTGCAGAGCTCGGAGTACGGGTACCCGGAGGATGAACCGGCGGAGGTTGCGGAACCTGCGGAGCCGGAATGGCCGGAGCAATCCGATGTGACCGAATGGCCCCCGGCGGGGGCGGAAGAGATCCGGTGGGAGGAGGCCGCGCAACATGAGCCGGCCGACGAGCCGGAGGATGGAGATACCGTGCCGTGAAAAGGATTGTAAATACGTGGCTGCTGTTCGGGCGGCGTCAGCCTCCGCTTGACAAATTTCCAGGCGCCGCGTTATACTGTTTTCATTCTGAAGGGAATTAAGCCCTTCCGAAAGGAGCTGAGTTGATGTCGGCCGGAACGGTGGTTGCGGCATAACTTCATAGCGCCGGCCCGTCATTTTGGACGTCAGGGTGTGCCCCGCGTTTTGTGATAAGGCCGGATCAGTTACCTTTCATGAATACTGCTGTCGGCGGGATTGGATGAAGGCCGTGTCCCTTTTGTTTGGGTTAGGCTTTTGCCATTCGCGTTACGAAATAAACGGGTTTTATACGCAGGCTCCTCTCCGTCCGGAGAGGAGTAAGGGTCGTGTAACAGCAGCTTCGAGGCGAGGCGGCTGTTACGCGATTTTTTGCGTTGAGAAAAAAAGAATCAGGAGTATCGTATGTTTGACATTCAACAATACGGGTACAATGAGGCCGGGGCGCCTCCCGGCGGACTGCTGCCCGGCAGGGTTACGGAATTGCGGCGGGAACAGTATACCGTTATAACCGAACGAGGCGAGGCGGCGGCGTTTTTAAAAGGATCCTTCCATTACGCCGCGGCGAAGCGGGAGGATTTTCCGTGCGTCGGCGATTTTGTATTTCTGCAATACAATGACAGCGGTCCCTCGCAGATCGTACAGTTGCTGCCGCGCCGCTCCAAGTTTTCCCGCGCGGATTTTTCCGGCCATGGAGCCGGATATGCAAAAACCGTCCTGGAGCAGGTTATCGCCGCTAATTTTGACGTTGTGTTCATCACAACCTCATTGAACAAAGACTTTAAAGTCAGCCGCATCGCCCGCTATCTGGTCCAGGCGCGCCGGAGCGGCGGGCAGGCCGTGGTGCTTTTAACGAAAGCGGACCTGGCCTGCGATGCGGACGCGGCGGTGTCCGCTGTGCGGATGATCGCGCCCGGCGTGCCGGTACACGCGGTTTCCAGCCGCACGGGTATTGGCATGGACGCTTTGAACGAGTACTTGCTTCCCGGTAAAACCGCAGTGTTTCTCGGCATGTCCGGCGTGGGCAAGACATCGCTGCTGAACGCGCTGATGGGATGGGAGGCGATGGCGGTAAGGCCGATACGGGAGGACGACGACCGCGGGCGTCACACCACGACGCGCCGTCAGCTTTTTATGCTTCCTTCCGGCGCGATGGTAATCGATACGCCCGGCATGCGCGAGCTTGGGCTTTTTGACGCAAACGAGGGTATCGGCGCGTCTTTTTCGGATGTGGAGGAACTGTTTATGCGCTGCCGCTTCACCGACTGCGGTCATCAGCGCGAACCGGGTTGCGCCGTTGTTTCCGCCCTTGCCGACGGCTCGCTTACGCAAGAACGATGGGAGCGTTATCGCGCGCAGAAACGGGAGAATGAATTCGCGGACGGCAAAGCAAGGTACCTGAGGGAAAAGCGGCGGAGGGACAAGGATATTTCTAAATTCTGCCGCCAATACGAAAAACATGGGGGAAAGAAACGATGATGATTCATACGAAAAATCTGACCAAAACATACCGGCGATTTGTGAAAGAACCCGGGCTGGCGGGCAGCGTTCAATCGCTGTTCAGGCGCAAATTTGTTGATAAAACGGCTGTTGATCATTTTGATCTTGACGTTGAGGCCGGCGAGTTTGTGGGGCTGATCGGGCCCAACGGCGCGGGTAAGACCACCCTTGTAAAAATGCTGACCGGCATTATCGCGCCCTCCTCAGGGGAGTTGTCTGTGCTGGGGTATTATCCGAACAAACTGGAAAACGCTTTTAAAAAGCAATACGCAGTGGTGATGGGCCAAAAGAGTCAGCTCATTTTTGACCTGACCGCCGCCGATACCTTCCTGCTGTTCAAGGAGATGTACGGGATATCCAATGACGTTTATCAGCGCAATCTTGAAATGTTTACCGACCTGTTTGACGCGCGGGAATATCTGAACACGCAGGTTCGTACGCTTTCGCTGGGCGAGCGCATGAAAATGGAACTGGTAACGGCGCTGCTGCATAATCCCAAGGTGCTGTTTCTTGATGAGCCGACCATTGGATTGGACGCGCCTGCGCAAAGGCAGATCCGGGCGTTTCTGAAAGAAGTGAACGTCCGATACGGCACAACCATACTGCTGACTTCGCATTATATGGAGGATGTGCGCAGCCTGTGCCCGCGCAGCGTTGTAGTGGGAGGCGGGCGCAAGGTTTATGACGGCGATACGGACCAGCTGTTTAATGCATACCAGACCCATAAAAAAGTGACGGTTCAATTTGAAGAGGAAGCGGTTTTTACAATGCCGGACGGCTGCGGGATGGTAGAGCAAAACCCGCATAAAGCGATATTTACCGTACAAAAAGAGAAAAGCGGTTCTGTGCTGCAACAGGTTATGCGGAGTTATCCGCAATGCGATATTTCCGTAGAGGAGGAAGAGATCGGCGTCATTGTGGAGAGAATGTATCGGGGTGAAACGGGGGTGAGGATGTGAGAAAATACCGGGAAGTATTCCGGCTTAGCTTCAAAATGCAAATCGTCTGGCGTTTTGATGTGGCCATGACGATGGCTGCCACGATGGGCCGCATTTTGGCTGGGTGGATTGTATGGCAGGCGGTTTTTGAGGGGAAAGAATGGATTGGAGGTTTCACTTTCCATTCGATGATCTCCTATTACTTCATTTGCTCCATCGTGCGTTCGGTTGACTTCTCCCATCAGATCAGCGGCGAGATTTCGGAACTGATACGGACCGGCAGATTTTCGGGGCATATGGTGACGCCAATGAGCCCCATGGGTTTCTTTGGCGCGATGGTGGCGGGTGAATCGGCGTTTCATTTGGGTTTTAGCTTTGTGGCTGCGGCTATTTGCGCCCTTGTATTTGGCGTCGATATCACGATTACGGGCGGCGTCCCGCAAATACTGCTGGCGGCTGCAATGATTCTACTGGGACTTGCGTTTACGGCGGTTTTTCAGTATTTTATGGGAATACTGACGTTCAAGTTTTTAGAAATCGAATTTTTCCTGCATGTCCAATGGAGTATCATCGCATTCGTTACAGGATCAATGGTCCCGCTGTCCCTGCTGCCCAAAGCGGCGCTTTCGGTTTTGCGGTTGATTCCGTTTACCCATACCGCTTTCACGCCGGCAATGCTGCTGACCGGGCAGTTAGAGGCTTCGGAGGGGCTGGCCGGCTTGGCCGTGACGGCGGTATGGACCGCGGCAATGCTGTGCGTTGCGCGGTATGCGTATGGCCGGCTCAGAAAAAAGTATGACGGGGTGGGCGTATGAAAAGAAACCTGAGGTTTATTCTTCTTCTCATCAGGCTTAAGCTGTCACGGATGATGATGTTTCGTTTCAGCTTTTTTGGCGCGTTCATCGCGGATGGAACCATGTTTATAGTACAGCTTCTGGCTTTTGAGGCGATCTACTCGCAAGTGGACAGCATCGGCGGATGGAACAGGGGACAGATGATTATTTTCGTCGGCACATTTGCGATCATTAACGCGCTGAATATGCTGCTGTACTTTTTCGGCGTCGTGGACATCCCCGGAAAAATCAAAAGAGGCGATCTCGATCAGTATCTGACAAAACCCGTGAATCCGCTGCTGCGCTTGACTTTTGAAAATGTGAATCCCGGCTCCGTTCCGCTGGTGATTTTCAGCGTATTGGTGGTTTGCTACGGCGTAACGGTTACGGGTATTGAAGTTTCATTGTGGGCCGGGCTGGCTTATTCCGTACTTGTTCTGTTTATGACGCTGCTTTGGTATGATCTGGAGCTTATTCTGCGAACCTTCCCATTCCTTGTCGTTTCAGCGAAAGGCATCATGCAGCTGGAAGAACCGCTGATCGAAATAAATTTCAAAGTTCCCGGCATTCTGTACAAAGGCGTATTGAAAGCGCTGTTTTACCTGATACTGCCCTATGGCATTATGGCAACGGTTCCAACGCAGTTTTTATCCGGCGCGCTGAGGTTGCCGGGGCTGATTCACGGGCTTTGCACCGCGTTGGTTTTCACGGCGTTTGCGCTGTGGTTCTGGCGGTTTGGATTGAAGCGTTATCAGAGCGCGAGCAGTTGAGGTGAGCGTATGCGTAACAAGGGTAACGAATTGCGTGAAGAACGGGGGCTTGCTCAAAAGAATGGAGGAGCGTGTGCATGTTCCAAAGCAGGCGATAAACGCTGTTGAAACAAGTAAATTTGACCCGTCTGTTTGGCTCGCGTATAATATGGCCAAATGATTTGGCGTGTCCATAGTATCTCTGTTCATTTTTAGGGAGGAAGTTATGGAAATTCTTCTTATTCAGCCCAAAATGAATAAGCGGCCCATGGACACCGACCTTAAAACGCGCATGTCGCCGTCGCTTGCGCTGCTTACGCTTTTAAGCCTGACTCCCGGTGGGCACGAAACAACGATGATAAACGAAAACGTAGAAAAGATTGATTATGATCGCAGGGTTGGCTTGGTAGGCATCACGGTCACATTGGATGTAATGCCGCGCGCGTGCAAAATCGCCGCCGAGTTTATGCGGCGAGGTATACCTGTTGTTGCCGGAGGCATTCACGTTACTTGCCGCCCGGAGGACTGTCTGCCGCATTTCAGCGCAATTTGTATCGGCCCTGCCGAAAGGGTATGGGCGAAGATTGTTCAAGATGCTGAAGCGGGCTGCTTACATCAAGAATACTGTGATATGAATGAATTTCGCGGTGATGAAATTGCTTCCCCGATGTACGGCGATAGGGAGCAGCGGAAATACCTTTATACGAATATTGTCTTAACAAGCAGGGGCTGCCCGAATCGTTGCGGCTTCTGCTACAATAGCTGTAATAACAGGCTATATACAAGGCGGCCCGTTCCTGACGTGATACGGGATATGAAGGCTCTTGGCACCCGGCATATTCTTTTCATTGACGATAACTTTATAGGCAATCCGCAATATACCCATGAGCTGCTGAATGAGATTCACGGAATGAATCTTATTTGGAGCGCGGCTGTAACGACAAGTATTCTTGATTATTCGGAGTTGCTTGACCTAATGGCAAAAACCGGTTGTAAAAGTCTGTTTATCGGTTTTGAATCAATCAATACGGCTTCATTGGAAAGTGTGAATAAAGACAATAAAGTTGCGAAGTATGAAGCGCTTGTTGAGGCGATACATAGCAGGGGCATCATGATTAACGCCAGCATGGTCTTTGGCTTGGATGGCGACGACAAAAACACTTTCGGGCGCACGCTTGATTGGTTGGTAAAGATGAGGATTGAGACATTGACTTCTCATATCCTTACGCCCTACCCCGGCACTGAGTTGCATCGAAGCATGGATGCGGCGGGAAGGATCATTGATTATGATTTGGGGAAATACAACACCGCACATGTGGTTTTCAGGCCTGTTGGCATGACGGCGGCAGAGCTTAACGAGGGGTATCGTTGGATGTACCGGCGTTTTTATTCTTTTAACAATATCATCCGCCGCTATCCAAAAAGCAAGGCGCAGCGCAAGCCCTATTTGCTGTTTAACTTATTCTATCGAAAGTTTGGGCGGTTTACTTCGATGATCGCCCGTATCGTCCCTATGGGAATACTGGGAAAACTCGCGGTAAAAATCTCATACAGAGCATGACCGGCAACGATAAGCTTTGCCAGTTTGTGCGGCTCGCCGCGCCTGTATCGGCCGCGGGACGTTCATTGCCTATTGGATCACCGACAAGTCCCGCGCGTATACGTAGCCGGTAACCGGGTTGCCCTTTGCGTCCGGCACGGTTGCAACGCGCCAGTAGGGCAGGTCCGGCGGGACGGACTCGATCATCAGCTCGGTATAGTTCGGCAGGCTGACCCCGGTTCTGTACTTGGCCCCTTTATTCGGCTTGCTGTATAGCTGAACGGCGTCGCCCGTAGAGCTGTCCGCAATAACCCAGCTTCCGGAACCCATGTATTGGGGCCATGGGGACCTTGGTTCATGGGCAATGTCCATTTCCAGCCAGATCGGGCGCGCCCAATGGGTCCATAGCTGCGGCATCGGCTCCCTGACGACGCCGTAGCGATGGCCGCGGGCATGGATACACCAGCCGTCGCCCACATATGCGCCGATATGCATGTAGGCGTTCGGCTTGTCCGGATCCTCCTGCAGCAGCAGCAGGCCCGGTTGGCGCGGCATTGTATGGATGGGGCCGATTTCCGTCATCCACCGGCTTGCGGCGCCGTTTACGGTTACGCGCCAGCGGTCCGGAAAGGCGCCTTTGGAAGCGTCCAGAAAGGCCATCAGCAGCCCTGTGCAGTCAAATACCGGCAATCCGTCCCACCTGCGGGCATATCCCGTCAGGAGCGGTTTGTATTCCGGAAACAGCCTTGCCGCCGCGCCACGAACGGTGGGCGTCGATATTTCCCCGCCGCCGCCATACACATAGCCGTCGCCCAGATGAGCGTATAGGAAATCAACGAGGGCGCTGGCATTGCGGGGCGGCTTTTCAAGTGCCGCCGGAAGGGTCGGCGCGGAAAGCGCAAGGGGGTCATCCAGCATGCGGGCGGTTGCGGAGTCATAGGCGCCGCTGGGAAAGAGGCCGTTTACGCGCTGGAAGCGAAGCAGGGAAAGATAAGCGGCACTGCCGATAACGCCGTTTGCGGCGCCCCCGTAATAGCCCAGCTCTCGCAAGCGCTGCTGCGCCTGCCGGATACGCTGGCTTATCTTGTTGTTGCGCCGTATCGGCTTCGCGTCGCGGTCTTTAGTTTGTGATAGCGTCGGGGAAGCGGGATATCCCTGACGCTCAAAAAAATGTTCCGTTTCACCGAGCTGCGCACGCGACTCGTCGGCAACCATAAAGGCATCCAGCCTTCCGGTATGTACGCGCAACTCCGCGACGGCCATCTCACAGTCCATCGCGCAAAGCCTGTACAGCCCCGGTTCCGCCGGAAGCGAAAAGTTTTCCGGAACAGACCCGTACGCGGAACCGAAGTATTCCATCGGAAAGCTTTCCCCGTTCGCGCGCAGGAACAGCGCGGCGCGTTCCGGCTCTTTTGCCCAGAGTACGCTCAGAAAGGCGGAACCGGCCGGCTTCAGAAATTGAATATAGCCATCCCCGCTTTTGCCGCTTTGCCAATAAGTGTACGCGTCGCTGTCAAACAGGCGTTCCTCGTGCGCCGGTTTGTGAGAGAGGTAGAACTTGCAGCGCGTGGTCATATCCGTGGCAAGGGGGGATTCTGCGTATGCAATCCCCGCGTTGAACAATACGAAAAAAAGGGCGCAGCCTCCGTATAGCAGCCTCCGCCTCCGCATATCCGTCCCTCCGCAATTTCGTTGTAGTGAATCCCCCCGGCGATCAGGCTGTTTCACCCGTGACGGGAACTGGCAAGGGAATGAATTCCGTCCTGGGCCGGAGTAGGAACCCGTGGCTTAGCCCCTGTCCCCTGACAGCCATCGCTCCTTGGTGATCCCGTAATGAACCACGTCATGGAAAACGCCCTTAACCTTCACTTCCCGCCTGGCGACGCCTTCGTTTTCCATACCGCACTTTTGCATGACTCGCCCCGACCTTTCATTGCCGACATAGTGGATGGACTCGACGCGGCTCAGACCGAGCTTTTCGAAACAAAGCGCCAACAGGGCGGATAGCGCTTCGGTCATATAGCCCTTTCCCCAGTACCGGCGGTTCAGCAGATATCCGAAGCTGGCTTTCTCATGCTCCGGCTCCAACCGCAAATCAATATTGCCAATGCACTTTTTGCTTTCTTTCCGTTCGATGGCATAAATGCCCGGTTTGGACCAATAGTATTCATAGATCGCCGCTTTCGCTTCCTCAAGGGTCGTAAGGCCGTCCCAGACGAGGTATTGTAAGGTTGCCGCATCGCTGCCGTACTCAAGTACGTCGGGCGCGTCCTCTGCTGTAAATTTGCGGAGCAATAGGTTTTCCGTTTCAAGGGTCTCGTTTTCGTATAAGACTTCCAGAAGGTTTTTCACCATCGCGGATTCATCCTTCTCGGAGGAGCCGAAGCCCTCCGGCTGTAATGGTTAAGGGGTTCCGCAGGGGGGACGATATCCGTGCCGCGGGTCACACCAGCCGCAGCCCGGCTTTGGCCTGGCTCTGGTTGTAGCTGGCCACCAGGCCGCGGATGCGCTCGTAGGGGTTCAGGAGTGCGGAGAGGCCCCGGTCGTGGTTAATGGAGGCGATGATGTAGGAGATGTACTTGCTCATATCCGCCTCAATGAACCAGGGCGCTTCCTGCAGCTCCGGAACGCGGTAGGTGAGGTTGGTGGCGATGACCCGGCTGATGGCGCCCTCGCTATAAGCCTTGTGGAAGGCATCCAGGCCGTTGGTGAACAGGGCGAATGTGGCGCTGACGAAAATGCGGCCCGCGCTGCGCTTCTTCAATTCCCGGGCCAGGTCCAGCGCGCTTTCGCCGGAGGCAAGGATGTCGTCGCTGACGAAGATATCCTTTCCCTCCACGGAGTCGCCCAGGTATTCGTGGGCGATGATGGGGTTGCGACCGTTCACCACGGTTGTATAGTCCCGCCGTTTATAGAATATGCCCATGTCCAGGCCCAGGACCGTACTGAAAAAGATGTTGCGGTCGATGGCGCCCTCGTCCGGGCTTACGATCATCATGTGTTCCCGGTCCAGCAGCAGAGCCTCCTCTTTGCGAAACAGGGATTTGAGGATTTGGTAGGAGGGCTTCACGCTGTCAAAGCCGGTGAGAGGAACGGCGTTTTGCAGCCGAGGATAGTGCGCGTCAAAAGTGATGATGTTGGTAACGCCCATGCGCTCCAACTCCTGAAGGGCAATGGCGCAATCCAGGCTTTCCCGGGAGACCCGGCGGTGCTGCCGCCCCTCGTAGAGCAGGGGCATGATCACGTTGATCCGCTTTGCCCGGCCGCCGATGGCCGAGATGATCCGCTTCAGGTCCTGAAAATGATCGTCCGGGGACATGAGCACTTCCCGGCCGTACATTTTGTACGTTACGTTGTATGCGCCCACGTCACATAGAATATAGATATCATAGCCGCGTACGCTGCCGCTTAGCATTCCTTTGCCCTCTCCCGTACTGAAGCGCGGGCAGTGGGCTTCGATGAGAAAATCCTGACGGTTGTGCCCCATCAGGGACATCAGGGGCGTTTCTTCCAGCGCCTCCTGCTGCTCACGCCACTTTAGCAGCCAGGCATTCACTTTCTGCCCCAGTTCCTCGCAGCCTTTCATGGCGATGAGGCCCAGGGGCGCGAAGGGAAGGGTGAGAAGGTTATGATTCCAATTGCTCACAAAATCAGTCACGCTGGTCCTCCTTTTGTTCCTTGCGGGAAAAAATCCAGAACTTGCTCACCACATAATTGGCTACGGTTACAAAGACCAGGACGATCAGCATGTTCAGCAGGTTGCCGACGCCCAGGAGGGCCAGCAGGTTCAGCAGGCCAAACTCAAACGCCAGCCCGCTGACGGCCCTGCTGAACGCAAACTGCGCCAGTTCCTTCATGATGAGGCCGGCGGTTCCCCCGCGGCGCAGGAACACCATGCGGCGGTTGACCCAAAAGGCAAACAGCACTGCGATGACCCAGGAAAGCCCCTTTCCCACATTGAGCTGGGCTACGGTGGCCCCGTCCACCGTATGATCCGCGGAGACAAGGATGCAATACAGGGAAGAAACCGCCAGGCTCAAAAGGGTTGTGAGGCCGCCTGCAATGATGTAGCGGATCATCTCGTATTCCCTGGGGTGCGCGCGTAAAAACGCGATGGTTTTTTGGATGGGGAGGATCCTGGTCTTGGTCATCACGACGCCTCCAGTTTATGCGCGCAGCGTGGTTGGGACGGCATATTACGATTCTCCGCTGTCGCCACGGGCGTAATCGCAGCTGAGGATGTCCCGGCGGGGCAGGAGGAGGGGCGGCTTTTTGCGGCCCAGCTCCAGGGTGGCTTCGTCCCGGGTCATTGCCAGTACGGTAAAGGTCTTTTGAACCAGCTTGCCCTGAACCAGCAGCACCCCGCGGATGGGGCGGCCGTGCTCGAAGGAATAGCGCAGAAAACGCTCCATAGGGCACCTCCCCGGGATGACAGCCCCGGATCCGTGTCCGGCGCCGCCGGTTCAGCCGTCCGGAACGCTAAATATCCGGCGCCCTCCCGAATCGTAGATCAAAGGAAAAAGCGCCTCCAAGGCGGCCTCGTCCAGGTCGTACTGGATGTCGTCCCGCTCGTGGGCGGAGACGTATATATATTGTACACCGTACTCCTTCAAAAAAGCAAGGTTCGCCGCGGGATTTTCGTAGAAGGCCGCGATTTCCGCCCGGCGCGCCCGGGTGTTGAAGCCGTGAAAGTACAGGTACAGATCGCTGGAGCAGAGGATGGTGCGGCCGGCCAGGGAACTGACCGGGTTTAGGTGCTGGTTCCCCGTGACGAAAACCGAGTGCTCCGGGGTTTCGGCCTTGATGAACTCCGCCGCCTCAATGTCCTCCCCGGCGTAAGCCCGGTAGTCGCTGACCCACTCCCGGGCTACGGTGAGCCCGGCTGAAACAAAGCACACAAACAGGAACGCTCCGGCGATGATCCGGCGTCCTCCCAGGCCGCGGAGCTTTTCGTAAAGGGAAAGGGCGTATTCCGCGGCCATGGGCAGGCAAAGCATGAACCACACGTAAAAGAGTTTGTTGTTGTCGTATTCGTTGGGCTGGAAGAGCACGAACTCCGCCACCCCGTAAATGAGGAAGCCGCCCGCCGCCGGCAGGAGGGTCGGCGGCCGGCTCTCCCCGTCCCGGCGGGCGGGAGCCTCAGGAACCCGGCCCGGCATAGGCAGGAGGGACAGCAGGATCAGCGGGAAGGGAAGGCCGATGTTTTTTACATAGAACCACAGGTAGGGATCCACCAGCCCCCGGCCGCCCCGGTTGTTGCACCAGTTAAACTGAAAGCGCAGAAAATGGTCGCTTCCCGCGGCTTGGGGCAGGGTGAGGGGAATGAGCTGTGGCAGGGCCAGGGCTGCCGCGATGCCGCCGTACAGGAGCCAGGGAAGCAGCGCTTGAAGCCGGCTTCCCCTGGGCGTGGTGATAAGGCTGTGGAGGAGGAAACCGGCGCTGGCCAGGGCCAGGGCAAGAAAGCTGTGGGTGTGCAGCAGGGGCATTCCCCCGGCGAATAGGCCCAGCAGCGCCAAGCCCCGTACCCCGTGCCGCCCCCGCCCGGCAAGAGGCGGAAGCAGCAGATTGAAGCAGGGAAGCAGCATTGTCCAGCCCCCAAGGATGCCGCGCTGGGGGATAAGCATATCGCAGATGATGTTGGACCAGCGGAGGTTGTTGGGGTCGGGCTGGTTGGTGGGGGTTTGGTAATACCCCTCAAGCACGTTCCGAAGATTGTCCAGGATTGTGGTGACCTGGCCGTTCTCCGCACGGCCGCTCAAGGTGTAGAAAAAACCAAGGCCCCCGTTGAAAAACAGCAGGCAAACCGCCAGCGGGACGGCTCCCGCGCGGCGGCAGAGCTGGAGGCATAGCAGGGTGTATCCCGCGTATACCAGCGCCATCATCAGCGTGCCGGAAAAGGCCATGGCCGTATTCAGCGGCATGCCCAGCATATAAAAGGAGCCGGCGAAGGAATCCGCCAGGTAGGGATAGGCCATGGAAGCGCCCAGCATCAAGCTGTTACTTAGGGGAAAGGGCGCGTTTACAACGCTGGTGGCTACTGCCAGGTGCAGGGACAGATCCCCGTAGGTGCTTTGCCCCACATGGTAGGCCCCCTCCGGGGTGAGGCGGAGGCTGTGGGTATATTGCAGGTACGCGCTCAACAGGGTCATGGGCGCCACCAAAAGCGCCAGCATGCGCAACCGGCGCTTCTGCTCCCGGTCAAAGGGCGCGGGGGAAGACGGGTCCCGCAGGAGATAGCACAGCGCGGCCAGCGCTCCCATAAGGCCGGCCGCAGCCCAGTGAGCCGTCAGCGTAAAGGCCAGCGCGCAGGCCAGCAACGCCGGCAGCCACATCATCAGCAGCACGCCCAGGGACAGGCCCAGATACACCCGGAGCAGAGGGCTCAGGCGGGGCAGCAGCCACCTGACCATGACGACGCCCCATGCCAGGAACCATAGCAGATAGAGGATGGAAAGCAAGGATGAGCCTCCTCGTTATACGGACAGCATCTGCCGGAAGAACTGGACGGCTGTCTGGAGGGTGTCGCCGGCAAGGGAGCACCGGCCGGCGGCGGCTTCGTCCGCGGTGAGCAGGAAAGGGGAGAAACGGTAAACGTTGTTGCGGAGGCTGGCGTAAAAACGGCCGTCGCACACGTACGGAGAGAGGCAGGGCACGATGGATACCCGGTCAAAAAGGATTTGAATTGCGGTTTCAAGGGCTTCCCAGGCTTCGCCTCCAATGCGGCTGTGAGGGCTTGGTTCCCATTCGACGGGGGTTTCCAGGCGCAGATTTTCGTTGGCCGCCCGCTCCCGGAGGATGTGCTTCCAGGCGGGCAGCGCCCGGCCTGGAAGGGTGGTCTGGCGGAAGGAAAGAGAGGCGTCCCGGGGAGCGCTGCCGGGGGCCCCGTTGCAGGAAAGGTGGGTAAGGGTCCTCTCCCACATGAAAAACTGGCCCAAGACGGCGCGCTTGCGCCATAGGAACCGAAGCAGGGGAAAGGTGAGACGGGGGTGGGACACCAGCAGCCGTTGGGGAAATGGCGCTTGCCTCCCCAGGGTTTGGAGCATCAGTACGCTGCTACCGCACAGGGAGGTCCCGCGGGTTTTGCGGGCCAGGCGGGCGCCGCCTTTAAGCAACTCCGGCAGAGATTGGCTGCCTAAGGAAGGATTTCCGGTTGAGGCGTTTCCGCGAGCGTGATCTCCCGGAGCCCGTGGCGCCCCGAAGTTGGCGGCCCGCCCCCGAAGGGTGGATGGGTCAGCGGTCAGCCTGCCCGCCAGCAGCCCCTTCTCCGATATGCCTACGAAAGCCAGGGGGGCGTTTTTTGGCAGGTACGTACGGAAGGCGGAATGGGTTACATACCCGCCGAAATCCAGTACAAAGCAGGGAGAAAGCTTGCGGGACCTGAGGTGAGCGGCCATATCGCGAGCCCCCTCCCCGCCGGAGAGCCCGTCCATGGATAGGGCCAGAATCAGATCGCCGCCGGGATGGTATCCTTCGGCCAGGAGGGTCTCCACCGCTTCCAGCAAGGTAACAACGTGGGCATGACCGAGAGCCGCGGGCAGGCGGCTGGCGGATGCCGGAGGGTTTGCGGATTTCCGGGGTGCGGCGTTTTGGGGAGCGGGAGAAGCGGGGTTGGAGGGCGCGGCGCCGTCGGTCTCGGATGGGACGGCGCCGCCGCCGTCCAGGTGGGCTACGAAGACCATGGGATCCGTTACGTTGGCTCCGGGCAGTTCCAGCAGCAGCGCCTGGTTGGCGAAGATCTTCCGGTCCGTTTTTTGAAAGAGGAGCGGGTAGCTGCGCTGAAGCAGCTCGTGGAGGCCGAGGGCGCCCTCGGTTGTGTAGGCGGCGTAACGGCTCAGCCCGGCCAGCACGTGCCAGGCCCTGCCATAGTTCAGCGGTGCGAGAAATTGGCTCATCGTTCGCCTCCGAAAATACATTCAACAGAGATTCCTTCGGCAGGGAGGGAAGTTTTTCCTGCCGGTGCGAATGCTGCGCTCCTGCCGGAGAGGGTAGACAGACGGCGTTCCATATGGAATGCTTTGGCGGTTTTCATGGAATCCGTACAAGAACCGTGAGCCTGCCGGCTTCGTTGACAGGCCGTTGAAAAAGCGGTAAGATCGGGGTATTCCAAAAGTACCGGCCCGGCCGGCCGATTGCGCGAGGATGGGTGGTGCGTTCCGTGCAGGATCTGCTGTTTTCCGTCAACGCGGTTTTCCCGCTGCTGGTGATGATGGGTGTGGGTTACGGAGCCCGGCGCCTTCATTGGGTGGACGGGAACGCAACCCGGAAGATCAACGGCTGCGTGTTCCGCATCTTCTTGCCGTGCCTCCTTTGCCTGAACCTGATGGACGCGGACCGGGGGACCCCGGTGGATGCCGGAACGCTGGTGTTCGCCTTTGCGGGGACAGTGGCAGTTTTTCTGCTGATGTTCTGGCTGGCGCCCCGGGTTTGCCGGCGGGAAGAGGCCCGGGGCGTGCTGATACAAGGGGTGGCCAGAAGCAACTACGCGATTTTTGGCATACCCCTGGTGCTGTCGATGTACCCGGCTGGGGATGTTTCCGTGGCGGTTATGATGGTGGTTGTGGTGGTGCCGGTGTTCAACATTCTGTCCACCGTAGCCCTGATGCTCCACGGCCGTGAGCGGGGGAAGCCCGCCAGTATTGCGCGGGGAATCCTGCTGAACCCGCTCATCATAAGCACGGCGCTGGGGTTTTTGTTTTGGAGGCTGGGAGTGCGGCTGCCGGAGCTGCTGGACGCGCCCCTGCGCGGCATCAGCGGTATGACCACGCCCCTTTCCCTGTTCGTGCTGGGCGCGTCGCTGGATTTCCGCCGGGTCAAAACCAGCGCGGGCATGCTGTTTATGAGCGTGACGGCGCGGCTGGTGCTGGTACCCCTGGCTTGTCTGACTGCGGCGGTTCTTTTGGGGATCCGGGGCGTGTCCCTGGCCGCGCTGATCGCGGTTTTCGCCTCTCCCACGGCGGTGAGCAGCTACCCTATGGCCCAGCAGATGGGCGGAGACGATGCCTTTGCCGCCGGCCAAGTGGTATTTTCCACGGCCTTTTCCACGGCAACCGTGTTTTTGTGGATATTGGCATTCAAGAGCATGGGGTTTTTGTAATGGGTATTCTTTGCCGATAAACAGCCCTATCGCGAACGCTCCCCTTCGCCCAGGCGGATCAGGCGGGCCGCAGGCGGGAGCGTTTGCGGGAATCGGGCGCGGCGGCGATTGATGCGAGCTATAAAGTCCCGGCCCGCGGGTGCAAAGAGACGGCCAGGTACAGGCACAGGCCCAGCAGGGTCACGGCTCCTCCCGCCAGCACCCAGGGCGACGGAAATTCTCCCAAAAACAGCATGGCAAACAGCATGGCGCCCAGGGGTTCCCCCAGCAGGGCGAAGCTGATGACTCCGGGGGATACCGTTTCGATCACGGAGGAGAACAGGGCGTGGCCCAGCAGGGTACTGCCCAACACCAGCCCCGCCATGTAGGGCAGCGCCGGGCCGGGCATATGGAAGCCGCCTAAAAAAGGCACGGAAACAGCCAAAATGGAACCGGTGGCCAGGTATAGGGCGGGGGTATAAATCCGCGCGGGCAGGACGGCGCGGACCCGGCGGGCCGTAAGCCAGTGGGCGGCCATCAGGGCCGCTCCCAGCAGAGCCGCGCCTGAGGCGGCGCCGGCATCGACGGACAGGCTGAGCCCGCTTGCCCCTTCGCCGTTTGTAAGCCCGGCTGCTCCTTGGCCGCCGCCCGCAAGTTCCGCCTGCCCGGGCGCGGCGGCCGCCAAGGCGATCAGCAGTGCTCCCAGCAAAGCCAGCGCCGCCCCGGGAACAGCCCTGCGGGGAATGGTTTCCCGAAAAAGCAGGTAGCTGAACAGCGCCACAAAGAGCGGCTGAGTGCTGACCAGGGCTACGGAGGCAAAGGTGGAAACGCCGGTAAGGGAGAAGATCCAGGCCAGGTAATGGCCCGCCAGAAACAGGGCGGCCAGCCCCACCATAGCCATCGCGCCGGCCCCGCTGTCCGTTCGGGCGGGGCGCATGTTTCGTTCCTGCGCGGACTGGGGATGAGTTCGCCGAAAAGCTGGGCGCAGCCCGCCCGCCCGCAGGGCCAGAATACCTCCCGCGCTTAGCATCCGCAGCGCGGCAATGGATGCGGGGTTGGCGCCGGCGTGCAGGGCGCCCTTGACCATTGGGCCGGAATAGCTGACCATGCAGACCCCGAACACTACCAGGAACAGGGGAGAAAAGCGAATCTTCCCGGCCATGGGGAAACCCCCTTTCCAAAACAAATACCGAAGGTTCCGGTCATGGGGCATATTCCCGCCGCTTTTTGAGCCACACCATCAGTACGGCGATGTCCGCCGGGTTCACCCCGGGGATGCGGCTGGCCTGGCTGAGGCTTTGGGGCCGCTTTTGTTGCAGTTTGTGCCGGGCTTCCAGGCGCAGGCCACGGATCTCCAGGTAGTCCGTGTCCGCCGGCAGAAGCCAGTCCTCCATGGCCCGGGCCCGAAGGAGCTGTGCCTCCTGCTTTTTCAAATAGCCTTCGTACTTGACGCCGAGTTCCGCCTGCTGCCGGGCGTCCGCCGGAATATCGGACAGATCCAAGCCGGAAGCGCCGAAGGCGGCCAGGGCCGCCAAATCAATATCAGGCCTGCGAAGCAAATCCACGGCGGAAAGGGGGGTGTCGCAGGGGGGCTGGCCGTATGCCCGTAGCCAGGCCTCCCGCGGCCGCGTGGGAGGCAGCCGCAGTTCCCGGAGCCGCTTCAGCAGGTTCTCGGTTTGGCGCGCCTTGGCCTCCCGCAGAGCCAGGCGGGCGCTGTCCGCCAATCCGCAGGCGTGGCTTATGGCGGTCAGGCGCAGATCCGCATTGTCCTGGCGCAGCAGAAGGCGATATTCGCAGCGGCTGGTCATCATCCGGTAGGGCTCGTCCACGCCCTTCACGCAGAGGTCGTCCACCATCACACCCAGGTAGCCCATATCCCGGGTGATGATGAAAGGCGGTTTGTCCCGCAGGAAGCATGCGGCGTTCATGCCCGCCAGGATGCCCTGGGCCGCGGCTTCCTCATAGCCGGAAGTGCCGTTCACCTGCCCGGCGAAGTATAGCCCGGGAAAGCGGCGGCTTGCCAGGGTGAGGGTTAGCTCCGTGGGGTCTATGCAGTCGTACTCTATGGCGTAGGCCGGGCGGGTAAGCACCGCCTTTTCCAGGCCGGTTACGCTTCTGTACATGGGCCATTGCACCTGCTCGGGCAGGCTGCTGCTCATGCCCTGCACATACCATTCCGGACTGTCCTGTCCCTCCGGCTCCAGAAAAACCGGATGACGGTCCTTATCCGCGAAGCGGCGGACCTTATCCTCAATACTGGGGCAATAACGGGCCCCAACCCCCTTGATATCCCCCCGAAACAGGGGGGACAGGTGCATGTGCTCCCGGATGATCCGGTGGGTGGTTTCATTGGTATAGGTTAGGTAGCATCTGCCCCGGTTTTCCAGGGGGAAGGCGCAGCCGCTCCCTGGGGCCTGGGCCAAGGTCAGGAAGGAGAAAGGGGTAATCGGTTCGTCCCCCGCCTGGGGTTCCATCTTTCCAAAATCGATGGAGCGGGCGTCCACCCGGGCCGGGGTTCCGGTTTTAAACCGCCGCAGTTCAAAGCCCAGATCCCTCAGGCAGGCGGACAGGCCCGCCGCCCGCCGCAAGCCCTGAGGCCCCTCCTCACGGCTGTGGTCCCCGATGATAACCCGGCTGTTCAGGTATACGCCACCGCACATGATCACCGCCCGGCAGGGGATGTCCTCCCCCGTGGCGGTCCGCACCCCGGCAGGGGAAGACGTGCGGCCTTTCATATAGATATGTGTGACTTCTCCCTGGCGAACCGTCAGATTTGCCGTGGAAAAAAGCGTTCGCAGCATCTCCCGCTGGTACGCCCCCTTGTCCGCCTGGGCCCTGAGGCTGTGCACCGCGGGCCCTTTGCCCCGGCCCAGCATCCTGCTCAGCAGGAACGTGCGGTCGATGGCAAGGCCCATCTGCCCGCCCAGGGCGTCCACCTCCCGCACAAGCTGGCCCTTGCCCGTGCCCCCGATGGAGGGGTTGCACGGCATCAGCGCCACGCTGCCCAAATCCATCGTTAAAAGCAGCGTGCGGACGCCCATCCGGGCGGCGGCCAGCGCGGCCTCGCATCCTGCGTGGCCCGCCCCTATTACAATAATTTCGTATTCATCTAAAATATAATACCCGGCCTCTTTCGCCAGAAATTCCATCGTTGCCATGCGGGTTGCCCTCGCCTTCGCTGCCGCCTGAACCATCGGGGCTTGGCGAGCCTGTTTCGCTGTCGCCAGAACCATCGGGGCTTGGCGGGCCTGCTTCGCCATTGCCGTTATTGTTTGTGTTGCCTGTGCTGCCTGTGTTGCTGCTGTCTTTTGCAGGTTTTCTTTTGCTGTTGCTTTTGCCAAGGCCTGTCCCTTTATTTTCAGGGTCAACATCGCCTTCGCTGTTTTCTTCTTCTTTTTCTATGTTGTCAAGATTGCTGTCTAATTCTTCTTGTCTTCCCTCCTGCCCTCCGTCTTCATCGTCAATAAATTCCGATACGTCGTCCGGCAAGCCTCCCTCATCTAATGTATCTTGCTCGGAATCCATCGTGCGTTTTTCTTCGACATAATCCTCAACGCCACTACTTTCCGCTTTGCTTGTGCTACGCCTCTGCGTCGTTCCGATGCCTGGTTTCACGTCTTGATCAATGCTATAGTTCACTGAGCTCCATCCGATGATTTCTTCCCTCTCGCTTACCTTTTGGTTGGTCTTGCTTTTGTTTTCTGCCTCTTTTATTGCAGACACCAAGTCGTTCACTGGCATTTTTATAGCATCGCCGATAATCATCGACTGGTCAAATTCGATCAGTGTCTCCGCCAATCTCAGCCTACCAGGAGAAATACCGTACTCCTCCGCTTTTTCGAGCAAACCCGGTTTGCATATGTCAACATCGACAACATCCAGAATCTTGTCCTCTTTCAGTGCATCGCTTATGCGCAAGCGGTACCCGTCCGGGTCGTTGCCGCCTTTTGTCGCGACCATGACTGAAACTGCCTTCAAGTCGTCTTGGACGACAAAATACCCCATCGCTTCAGCCTTGTGAATCAGTGCGACTACTGTACGCTCAGGGCTGCCGCTAAGTGAAAATCCTTCCATAAGCGCCGCGCCTTCTTCGTTTAGCGACTTCGCCTCCTTTAGTTTGTCCAGATTGTTGAACACCAGTTCAACGCTTGGGTTTATGTCCACAAATACGGAATAGCTCTCTGCCTTTGACAGCCCAGTAAAACAACTGAACGACACGAAAATAACTAGGCAAACGGCAACAGCCACCATCTTGACGTAATAGCGCAATGGCTTGACCTGCGGCATGAAATCTATCTCCACGCCGGGTGGGTAGGTATCGTAACCTTTTACGAATTGAAATCGGCCTGCTTGATCCACAATATAAGAACCACCGCGTTCATGGCTAATTAGCATCACTTTCATCTTAAATACCGTCCATCGTTTGATTAATATAACAGCAAATCGTAGTCACGCAATATCAGCAATCTTGAGAAGTTTTAGCAACAATGTGTCCCTATACGCAGCTTTTATAATACTATATCATGTCTTGCCGCTGTGCGCCACACTTTTTATCGTTTTTTGTCAAATAAAATTATGATTTTCAGTGGTAAAACGATGAATACACTGAAGAATCGGTTTCAATACAGGGTTTGACACTAAATGCGCGATGAATTTGCTGGAAGCTGACTAGACATTGTGCTTATTACATGACCGCAGATGTCATTTTTCTATTATGCATTGAAAATATGGTCATTTCCCGGTTAGTTTAATGTTTCCAAGTGCCGCAGCCCAGTGGGCAAAGCAGCACTTCATACACTGGGCTTCCACTATTAATAATGAAATTGCCAACAAACGTATGCACTGTTTCTTCATCCGGCGCAACGTCAAGCGCTACGGCGTCGAACTCTTCCCCGTTGACGTGAAGAGCCACAGTGTACGTGCCCGCTTCAAGATGTTCATACTTTCCAAGGCTAGTCAATTCGCCGCCATTGATGGATATCTGAAGGTCGATGGCTGTGTCGATTTCCCTTGCCAGCACGTCTGAAATGACATCGACCACGCAGCAGGAACCGCCTTTGTCGCGGCCGATGGTTCTGCCGCCATCAATATGCGTCTGTGT
>WRHG01000005.1 GCA_009783365.1 Clostridia bacterium
GCTGTCATGGGCGAAAACCTTGTGATGAACATGGAAAGTAAAGGTTTTACGGTGGCGGTATACAACAGGACGGTCGAGAAGGTAACGAATTTTCTGGAAAGCCGCGGGCAGGGCAAAAACATCATTGGCGCCGCATCGGTCCGGGAGCTGATAAACAGCTTAAAATCCCCCCGAAAGGTCATGCTGATGGTGAAATCGGGAAAAGCGGTGGATGACTTCATCGAGCAACTCATACCGTATCTTGAAAAGGGCGATATCATCATAGACGGCGGCAATTCTCATTTTCCGGACACCATACGCCGTACCAAATACGTTGAGGACCATGGGCTCCTCTATATCGGTACCGGCGTGTCCGGCGGCGAGGAGGGGGCGCTGAAAGGGCCGAGTATCATGCCGGGAGGTTCGCCTGCAGCCTGGCCGCACGTCAAGGATCTGTTTCAGTCCATCTCGGCGCATGTGGGAAAGGATCCCTGTTGCGATTGGGTGGGGCCCAACGGCGCGGGGCACTTTGTTAAAATGATCCACAATGGGATTGAATACGGCGATATGCAGCTGATATGTGAAGCGTATTTTCTCATGAAGCATTACCTGGGCATGGACGCGCAGGCCATGGCCGAAGTCTTCAAGGAGTGGAACCGGGGGGAACTCGACAGCTATCTGATAGAAATTACGCGGGACATCATCGCTTACCAGGATGCTGGCGGCGCCAATGTTCTGGAACTGATTTTGGACACCGCCGGACAAAAAGGCACAGGAAAGTGGACGTCCATAGCCTCTTTGGATGAAGGCGTTCCTTTGACGCTGATCGGCGAAGCGGTGTATGCGCGCTGCCTTTCGGCCATGAAGGACGAACGTATGGCGGCGGCGGCGGTGCTGACAGGCCCCGCTGTAAAATTTGTCGGCGACCAAAAACAATTTGTAAAAGACATCCGGAATGCTCTCTACGCCTCCAAGATCGTATCCTATGCCCAGGGATACGCCCTGATGAAAGCGGCGGCGGCGACATACGACTGGGATTTGAATTACGGCGGTATCGCGATGATGTGGCGCGGCGGCTGCATTATACGGTCCGTCTTTCTGGGGAAGATCAAGGAAGCTTTTGACCAAAAGCCGAATCTTGATAACCTTCTGCTGGCTCCCTTTTTTAAGCAGCAAATAGACGCGGCCCAGGAAGGCTGGAGAAGAGTGGTATCCTCGGCGGTGGTAAACGGCATACCGATACCGGCCTTTGCCTCGGCGCTGTGCTATTACGACGGTTATCGGTGCGAGAGGCTTCCGGCCAATCTCCTGCAAGCGCAGAGGGACTATTTCGGCGCGCATACCTATGAGCGTATCGACAAGCCCCGCGGGGAATTTTTCCATACGGATTGGACCGGACACGGCGGCGCGACCGCCGCCTCAACCTATACCGTATAGTGAAGGGGCTGGTATGTCATGGAGATTCCGTTTCAGGTAAATTTGCGGGGAAAGACGGCGGTTGTCACAGGAGGCGGGGGCGTCTTGTGCAGCGGTTTTGCCAAGGCATTGGCCGCATGCGGCGCCAAGGTTGCGATTCTCGATTTAAATGAGGACACGGCCCGGCGCACCGCTCAGGAAATCAGTGAGTCCGGAGGCATTGCGCTGGGGCTCGGCGCCAACGTGCTGGAAAGGGAAAGTGTGCTTTACGCAAGGGAAATCGTTAACGCGGAACTTGGTTTCTGCGATATTCTGATCAACGGCGCCGGCGGCAACCATCCGAAAGGCACAACGTCCAAGGAGTATTATTACCCGGAAGACGCGGAAAAGGAAGCCGATCTTATCACGTTTTTCAACCTGGATCCAAAGAACATTGCGTTTGTATTCAACCTGAACTTTCTGGGCACACTCATCCCGGCACAGGTTTTCGCGCGGGACATGATAGGGAAAGAAGGCGCGGTCATACTCAACGTCTCCTCTATGAACGCTTTTTCCCCTTTAACAAAAATTCCCGCGTACAGCGCCGCGAAGGCAGCCGTATCGAATTTTACGCAATGGCTCGCCGTACATTTCTCCAAAGTTGGCATACGCTGCAACGCGATCGCTCCGGGCTTTTTTGAAACCAGCCAAAACAGGGCTTTGCTGATCAATCCCGATGGTTCCCATACGGACCGATCGAAAAAAATACTGAATATGACGCCTATGGGACGCTTCGGCAGGGCGGAGGATTTGACGGGAACGCTGCTTTGGCTCGTGAGCGCCAGCGCGTCCGGTTTTGTTAATGGGGTTGTGGTGCCGGTGGATGGTGGTTTTGCCGCGTACTCCGGCGTATAGGGTTGAACGGGGGCAAACATGTAAACGGTAGGATTCTCCTGACAAATACCACGTTTTCTATTGAAAAGTAATAATCAGCAGCGTCCCGTCCCGTACCGAAACAACGCTCTTCTCTCCGACAAACGAATTGCTGACCCCTACGGGAAACGCGTTGGTCAGCGTAGCATCCGTCAGCGGGTATCGGAGACCGCGTTCCGTAACGCCATGAACCTCTTTGTCCAGTGCGAATACGGAAATGGTTCCCCTCTCGGTAGCGTCAAACTCGATATTTCCTGAACAAATAACGGTAGCCCGGGTGTTGCGGTCAACGAGCACTCCACGGGCGCCGCGCCGCGCCAGAAACGTAATAGCCTGAATGTTTGCGATCGTGTGGTCAATACGCCCTCCCAGTCCTCCAACGATTTCAAATGCTTGATATCCTTTGCTAAGTCCGAAGCGGATGGCAAGCATCATATCCGTGTCGTCCTTCTCCTTTGGGTGCGGCAAAACCTGCGTATGCTTCGGCACGAAGCCGAGAGAATCAAAATCACCAATAATGACATGGGAAGCGATACCCGCCTTGGTAAGGCGCGCGTATCCTCCATCCGCAGCGATGACCAGATCGTCAGCTTTCGGCGCAATGCGGATGCCGCCCTCCTCCGGCGACGCGCCGGCAATGAAGCAGGTGGCGCTCATGGCGGTCTCTCCCTTCTGCCGTAAATTTTCTCCGGCGCCGCAACCGACAAGGCCGGTACGCCAGGCATACCAAAGTACGCCCATCCCTTTCCCGAGCTTATTCTACCCCATCGCCGCCCTTCCCGCAAGGCGCTCCCCCGCATTCCATCTTTTTCAATTTAGGCATCAGCATTTTATCATTTGGCATTTCACCGATGGGTGTCTTATTGTACTATAACTTCAAATATCTGAAATCAAGCCGGAAGGGCGCCGTGTGATGAACGAAAACATCCTGGAGATCACCCACATCACGAAAATATTTCCGGGGGTCAAAGCCCTGGACGACGTGCGCTTCACACTGCGCCGCGGGGAAATTCACGCGTTAATGGGGGAAAACGGCGCGGGGAAATCCACGTTCATAAAGGTACTGACCGGCGTGCACCTGCCCGACGGCGGCGAAATCCTCATGGACGGGAAGCCCGTACACATGTCAAGCCCTCTTGTGGCGCAAAACCATGGTATCGCCGCCATCTACCAACACTTAGCCGCCTATCCGGACCTATCCGTCGCTGAAAATATCTTCATGGGCCACGAGCAGCTTACCCGCCCGTTCAATCGCATCAACTGGAAAAAAACAAACGCCGCCGCAAGGGATATGCTCCGCTCCCTCGGCTCGGACATCAGCCCCACGGAGCGGATGGGCGTGCTGTCCGTGGCGCAGCAGCAACTCGTAGAAATCGTTAAAGCATTGACGCAAAACGCACGCGTGCTCATCATGGACGAGCCGACGGCAGCGCTGTCCCGGCGAGAAAGCGAGGAGCTTTACGAGATCGTACGCAAACTGCGCGACCAGGGCACATCGATCATTCTGATTTCCCATCGGTTTGAGGATATGTACAAGCTGGCGGACCGGGTGACGGTGCTGCGCGACGCGAAATACATCGGCACATGGCCCGTAAGCGACGTTTCCAGCGCGCAGCTCGTACAGCACATGGTGGGCCGGAGCATCGACCAGTTTTTTCCGGCAAAGACCACGCCTGTAGGCGAGGAGTTGCTGCGCGTGGAGGGGCTTTCGCGCACAGGGTATTTCGCGGATGTGAGCTTCACGCTTCACGCCGGGGAAATTTTGGCGCTGACAGGGCTCGTGGGCGCGGGGCGAACGGAAGTGCTGGAGGCGCTTTGCGGCGTCACGAAGCTGAGTGAAGGCAAGGTGTCCGTCCGCGGCAAGCCCGTTGCCATCCAGAGCCCTAACAGGGCGAAATCCCTCGGTATCGGCCTGTTACCAGAGGATCGGCAGAAGCAGGGCCTGCTGTTGCCGTGGTCTATCGAGCAAAACATAACATTGCCCTCACTGCACCGATTTTTACGCGGTCCCTTTGTAACGCGCAAACATGAAACCACGGAAGCCGACCGGCTAAAACAACTGCTGGACATTAAGGCATCGTCGGTGGCAGACACGGCGGCGTCGCTGTCCGGCGGTAACCAGCAAAAGGTCGTCGTCGCCAAACTTCTGTCATCAAAAACGATGATTTTGATCATGGACGAGCCAACGAAAGGCGTAGATGTGGGTAGCAAGGCGCAGATTTACCAAATCATGTGCGACCTGGCCAGCCAGGGGTTCGGCATCCTGATGGTCTCCTCAGAACTGCCGGAAGTCGTCAGTATGGCAGACAGGGTCATCATCATGCGCGAGGGCAGGGTATCCGCCATCATTCCACGCGATCAGGCGACGCAGGAGAACGTGCTGACGGCAGCCATGCCGCTGGAAAAACGCGCATAAGAAAAGGCGCCGCCTCCTCACCTCTTTGTTATCCATCATGACTGAAAAAGGAGCCAGCTATGCAGGCAAACAAGGAACGTCCGCCGCTTTACACTTTCCTCATCAAATATCGCGAGATTGGGCTCCTGCTCATCGTGGCGCTGCTCGTCACGGCTGTGGGGCTGCGCAATCCTCAATTCGCAAGGCCGGGCAACCTGATGTTCATCGTGGAGGACACAGCCACACTGGCAATTCTGGCGGCGGGTATGCTATGCGTGCTGCTTGTAGGGTCCATTGACATATCGGTTTCGGCAATCATGGCGCTGTCAGGCATCGTAACCGGCGTAATCATGCGAGGATTCCTGGCGAATGTAGAGGTCCCAACCCTTGTGGAGGGAGTGGAGAAACTCGTTACAGTACGCGAAAGCCTGCCGCTTGGCGTGCTGATCCTGATCGGCGTCAGCGTGGGCGCGCTCTTGGGCGCGGTCAACGGCTCACTGATCGCCTACGGCAAAGTGCTGCCCATCGTAACAACATTGGGCATGCAGTACATCGTATATGGCATTTCCCACATCGTCAGCAATAACACGGCCGTATATCGCAAGGATATGAGCGATCTATTCGTACAGTTCACCCGGTCTGCGCTGCTGGGCGTTAACAACAAAATCTGGATCATGCTGGCAGTCTACGTCCTGCTGTTTCTGTTTATCACATACATGCGTCGGGGCAGGCACCTATACGCCGTAGGGTCCAACCGGGAGGCGGCGGAGATGCGCGGCATTCCGGTCGGCAATACCATCCTGATGGCACATGTAATCATGGGCGCTCTGGCCGGGTTGGCGGGGCTTCTGTACGCTTCGCACGATACGAAGATTACCCAGGACATGGCTATGGGTTATGAACTGTATGTCATAGCCGCCTGCGTGATCGGCGGCGTTGCCGTCTCCGGCGGGGCGGGCAAGATACAGGGCGTACTGCTTGGCGCACTAACGATCGGCGTCATCAACAACGGCCTGACGATGCTGCGCCTGACCGGCACCTCCGAGTTTTGGAAGAAGGCCATCCAGGGATCCCTGATCCTGATCGCGGTTGTCTTCAACGTGGTGCTGCAGCGGGTGATGACCCGACAGAACCTGCGAAGGAGGCATATCTGATGGACCAGGCAAAGCGCGGATTGCGTCTGTTTCTTCATTGGGAATGGATGCTCGTTGCCCTGACTCTGCTTGTTTATCTGTTTTTCAACTGGCAGGTTCCAACGAATTACACGCTGCCCAAGCTCTTGAACCAGACGCGTGTTTACATGGTCGATGTGGGATTTATGGCGTTGGGCATGATGCTGATTCTGATCCTCGGCGATATCGACATCTCCGTGGCGTCCACGGCGGCGCTGTCCTGCACGGTGATGGGCGTTCTTTACAACGGGGGTGAAGGAATACCATTCGCCGCCGCGCTGCTGGCGGCCCTGGTGATCGGCGCGCTTTGCGGGCTGGTCAACGGCTTGCTGGTAACGAGGTTTCAGGAACTCTTTCCGATGATCATCACCCTATCCACAGCAACGTTGTACCGGGGCATTGCGTACATCATCCTGAAGGATCAGGCTACAGGCGGATTTCCGGAGTGGTTCAATATGGGCCTGGGATACGGTTCTTTCAATGTATTCGGCGCGCAGGTCCCGATAATGCTGCCGTGCTACCTGGCGGTTATCCCTTTCTTTTACTTGTGGATTCACAGAACCGCGTACGGCCGCCGTATTTTTGCCACAGGCACAAACATAACGGCCAGCCGCTATTCAGGTTTGCGTACCGGCCGTATCAAGCTTGCCATGTTTATGATCAACGGGATTCTTGCCGCGGTGGGAGGAATTTTCCTGACGGCTCGCATCGGCTCGGTCAAGTATACAATTGCCACGGGGTATGAGATGCAGGCTATCGCTATCGCGGTGCTGGGCGGAGCGTCCACGGCCGGGGGCAAGGGCAGCGTGCTGGGCGTGCTGCTTGCGCTGGCGCTGATGACTTGTCTGAAAAACGGCCTGATGCTGATGTTCAACGACGCTTTCATCCTCAACCTTGCCATCGGCGTGCTGCTTATAGTCATCGTCCTGGTACCGGGGTTGATCGGCATGCTGCGGCAGGCTCAAAACGTCCACAAGCAAAGGATGGACGCGGGCAAATAACCAAACCGGCGGTCCCCTATGGCGCCTATGAAGCAATAAAACAGTCCTGTAAAAAAGGAGGTGCGCACCATGAACCGTTTGCCCGCCATTCCGGAAAGCGAATACCCAAAACGCTGGGAACAGGTGCGCGCCATGATGGACAGGGAAGAACTGGACCTGCTGCTTCTCTACTCGGACGACCGCGCCACGTTTGGCTCTGCGCACGCGCGCTGGCTGGCAGGTTTCATGACGCACTTTGAACCTACGTGCATCCTGTTCGTTAAAGCGGCGGACGAGCCGATAATGCTGGTCGGTCCTGAAACGCCCGGATACGCACGCATCCATAGCAGGATCAAAGACATCCGGGTGCTGCGGGAACTGACCCATCCGGATGAAGATTATCCTTATACCACAATTGAGCCTTTGGGGAAAATCGTAGCGTCGCTGACGGACGCCTCGTCGATTAAGCGGCTGGGCATCGCGGGACGTTCTCTGATCCCTTACGATCTGTTTCGGTCGTTTATGGACGCGCTGCCGGGCCAGTGGGTGTCCGCGGACGAACCCATGGGTGAAATGCGGCAAATCAAAACGGAAGCGGAGATCCGCGTAATCCGGTATGCCTACCAAATTGCCGAGGCCGGACTGGAAGCCGCGCTTGAGGTGATTGCGCCCGGCGCGTCCGAACGGCGCGTAGCCGCCGCCGCGGAGTACGCCATGCGTTCCATGGGGGCAGAGTGCTATGGCATTGATACAATGGTCGCGTCCGGTGTAAACAGCAGTCCCATCATAGCCAGAACCACAATGCGTGAAATCGGGAAAGACGACTTGGTACTGCTCACCTTCGCGCCCCGCTATGAGGGGTATCATGCCGCCATCGGGCTGCCTGTGCTGGTGGGGAATCCCTGTGATGAAGCCAGGCGCGCCGCAGAAGCCGCCATCCGGGCGCAGAAAGCGTGCGCCGCGATGCTAAAAGCCGGGCAAACCTGCGCGGCTGAGGGCGAAGCCCGCCGTATCATGCAGGAGGCGGGATTTGGCGGCAACTTTCTGTACTCGGGCATCCACAGCGTGGGTGTGATTGAGTTTGAGCCGCCCATCTTCGGGCCGTCCAGCAATGCGGTTATGCGGCAAGACATGGTGCTGTCCGTTGACATACCGGTATTCGACGGCCCGTGGGGCGGCCTCAGGTTGGAGGATGGCTATCTCATTGAGAAACATTCCGCCCGGCGGCTGACCCGATTCGACTATGCGCCCCATCGCTAGCCTAACCGGCGATATTATGATTTCAAGCGGCGCACAGCGCTTGCTGAAATAAAACAAATGAAGGAGGCATTCATTCATGCGCAAAATTCTATCTGTAGTTCTGGTGCTGATGCTCGCTCTGTGCGTGTTCCCTTCCCTGGCGGGAGCCGCCACAATGGGCGTCGTGTACAAACAGACGGGCAACCCCTTCTTCGACGCCGCGGTCCGTGGCTTTGAGGAAGCGCAGGCGGAACTGGGCTTCGAATTGACGCACAACGGCCCTGCAGACTCCTCCAACGAAGGCCAGATCCAAATCATTGAAGGCTTCATACAGCAGGGTGTCGACGCGATTGCCGTGTCGGCCAACGATGCGTCCGGCCTCGTTAATGTGCTGAAGTCGGCGATGGATCAGGGCATCAAAGTCATCTCCTGGGACTCCAAGGTGAATGCCGAAGGCCGCATGCTGAATCTTGACCCGTCCGTCGCCGAGAACATCGGCAGGGTGCAGGTCGAAGAGATCTCCAAGCAGATCGGCGGAGCAGGCCAGATCGCCATCTTGTCCGCAGGCGCCACGATGGACAACCAGAACACCTGGATCGAGTATATGAAAAAAGAACTCGAGAAGGATGAGTACAAGGACATCGAACTGGTGACAACCGTGTACGGCGACGACCTGACCGATAAATCCTACCAAGAGATGCAGGGCCTCATCAACTCCTATCCGGATCTGAAGGGCGTTATCTCCCCCACAACGGTGGGCGTGGCCGCGGCCGCGGTATGCATCCAGGATAACGGACTGACCGGCCAGATCAAGCTGACGGGTCTGGGCCTGCCATCCGAGATGGCGGACTACATCAGCGCCGGTGTGTGCGAAGGCATGTATCTGTGGAACCCCATTGACCTGGGCTACTGCGCGGCATACGCTACCATGGCGCTGGTGAACGGCGATATCGAGGGCAAAGTGGGCGAAACGTTTGATGCAGGCCGGCTTGGCGCGCAGGAAATCTTCGACGCGGGCGACGGCGGCGTGTTCTCCATCGTTGGCGATCCCTTCTGCTTCACAGCGGATAACATTGACTTCTGGAAAGACGTTTATTAAGCAAGTGATGCTGATCGGCGAAAAAGGCAGTTTCTGACCAATGGCAACGCACCCGCCTGGCAGTAGCCAGGCGGGTGTGAAATTTAAGCGGCAAAACGGCTTGAACATGCCCTGCCGAGGATCGAACAATCGTAGGCGTCAAAAACGCCTGTTCTTCTTTGCAAACCCAGTATAACGTAGTATAATTTCTTCGTTCCATTTCGAAAGGAAACCAATATGGCCACAAGGTCCTCGGCGCTCAAAAACAAACTGTTCATCACATACGCGGCGATCATCACGTTTGTCGTATTCCTTTTTACGGTATTCCTGGTGACGGGTACCGCCACGCAGAACCGGCAGACAGAACTCTACCATCAGCAGGAAATATACCGTAACAGTTTGGTGGAGATCGAATCCATCCTCTGGCAGATGGACCGCCTGGCCATGCAGATTGTCTCCGACAACGAGATCCTGAACATCTTCATCGCGCTGGGCGCGGAGGAAAAAGAAGGCAATTACTTTGCCACAAACCTGATTGACTTCATCCGTATCAGCAGCCTGTTATCCGGTATTAACGGCACGGACAACTACGCGGCCCGAATTTGTGTTTATAACCGCGGCGGCGACTATGTCAGCGCAGGCACGCTGTATGAGACGCCCCAGCGGATCGATCAGGCGCTCCTGGACACGGACGCCTATGACAGAACGGTGGAGCGCATTCAGCATGGCGGTCAAAACCGGCTGGTCTCCGGCTTCGACCCTGACCGCTGGTCCAGCAATCCCGGCGTCCGGCTGCTGTCCCTCAAGCGCGCGCTCACATCGTTCAGCGGCACAGTACACGGACTTGTGGACGTGCAGATCACCATCGACGCCCTATCCCGCCTAGGGTTCTGGGGTCTTTCCGAGGCGGCTGAACCGCTATCTCAAGAATACCTGCTCACAGGTCCGGATGGAGCCATGGTCTATCCACTCGCGGCGCGGGATGACCTGAAGCCGGCATTGGAGAGGATATATACCGCCGTCCATGCGGGCGGGGAAGCTCCTGAAGGTTTTTTTTCATTCCGGGAGCGAATCGGCGGGGATGAATGCATTCTACTGGCATCGAAGGTCAACCTATCCGATTGGCTGTTTGTCCGTATCCTGCCGATTGGTTCCCTTACGGCGCCATACGTGAGCAGCTATCTGATGATGGGGTTCGTCAGCCTCATCCTGCTTCTGCTTTTGATCGTGGTCGTCTATTATGCGTCATCCAGGATTGCGCGGCCGCTCCGAGACCTTGCAACTTCGCTGACGAATGTGAACTTGAATAATATGCGCACAGCAATTGGCGAGACTCAAACGGAATACTCCACTGAGGAGCTGGCTGCTCTGAGCAGCGCCTACCGCACGATGCTCTCCCGTTTGGACAGGTCGATTGCCATGGAAATCCAGGCTCATCTGCGCGCGCTACAGTCCCAAATGAACCCCCACTTCCTCTATAACATGCTCTCCGTCATCATTGAGTCCAGCGAAGAGGAAGGCTGTACGCGTACGGTATCGATGTGCATGAAGCTGTCGCTCATGCTGCGTTACATCGCGGATTACAACGGCGATAGCGCATCCCTTGCCGACGAGGTCGCCCATGCGCGCAATTACCTGGATTTAATGAAGGAGCGATATGAGGAACACTTCCTCTATACAATCGAGACGGAGGAGGGAATTGACCGAATCATCGTGCCGAAGATGATCCTGCAGCCATTAACCGAAAATTGCTTTACCCACGGGTTTAAGGACAGACGTCCCCCCTGGCAGATCCGTATTACGGTTCGTATCGTTGGCGCGCGCTGGGTTTTATATGTATACGATAACGGGATAGGTATCACAGAGGATACGATCCAAGCCATTCACGACCGTGTGGCCGCGTATCGCGTGGATATGGCGACGAGCTATCAGCAGCTGCGCCTGGGCGGTATGGGCCTTGTAAACACGCTGATCAGGCTGTCGCTCTATGAAAACGAGGAGATTTCCTTTGCCATCGAAAACCACCCGGAGGGGGGCACAGTCGTCACGATAGGAGGGAGCTTGCATGATCCGCGTGCTGATCTCGGAGGATGAGCCGCCGACCGCGCGGCGCTTGAAACGCCTGATCGAAACGACAGATCCGGATTTTTCAGTGGTCGCAATGGCGATGGACGGGGAGCAAGCGCTGATGTTGCTGAAAAAAATGCCGGTAGATATCGTATTTACCGACATCCGCATGCCGATCATGGACGGCTTGCGGCTGATGGACGAAATCAACAAGGCGTATCCGGATATCGTGGTTGTGGTCGTGTCGGGCTATCAGGACTTTTCGTACGTATCACACGCAATCCGAACGCGCGTTGTGGACTATCTGCTAAAGCCCGTACCTCAGGAGGCTATGGAACAACTCCTCGTCCGTCTGAAAGCGGCCTACGCCCTGCGGCGACATGAACGGATGACGCGGCGTCTATCCGCACAAATCAACCGGGCGTCGCCAACCCTATCTTCAAACGCCGACGGAGACGGCGCGGATGACGAGAACGACGCGCTGCTGGGCGTCTGCTTGTTTTGTGCCGGAGCGCTTCCTTTGAGCGAGGATGTAGAGATGTACCCCGGCGTGGCGGTGTGGACGGACGTTTCGCTGGAGCAATGGGCCCTGGAGGCGTCCGCCGGAGCAGAGCCTTTCACATGGGCTTTTATGGGAAATACACCCGTGGAGCGCATTGTTATTTACCGTTCGGACAACAGTGAACCGGAACGCTTGGCCCGCGGGATGTATACGCGATTGAACGAAGCCGCGAAAGCGCCCGTAAGCTGCGTGTGCCTGAAGGAGCCTGTTGCGCTGGCGCAAATCGGAGGTGTACTGCGGCGGCTCCGTGCGTGGTTGCGGCATACGATCCGCATCGGGCAGCCGGTTTTTCTCGCCGTGCTGCCGGGAGATGCGGTTCCGGCTGCGCCGGCGCCCATAGGCGATCGGGACATGGCGTCCCAGATCGCTGATTTGCTCTGTGGTGAATCAGCCGGCCGCAAGGATGGCAGCCGTGTATTCGAACGCGCGGCAGCGGAAGGATGGACGCAAGAGCAGGTGCACAGACTGCTGATGGAAGCCGTTTCCCTGATTGAAGCCGGCCGGCTGAACCGGGAGGAGGCTGCGCAGTACCGTGAGGTACTGACGGACCTGGTTTGCTCGGCGCTATCGATCAAGGAACTTGTAAGCGGCGTCCTCTCCCTGCAGCCGGCGGGCGACAGGTCGAGCACGGCGTTGACTGAGCGGCAGACCATACTTAGGAACATTGAGCAGTACCTGCACGATAACTACCATCTTCATGTGAATAACCAGACACTGGCCTCGGCATTCGGGTATGTGCCCAGCTATATCAGCATGCTGTTCCGGCAGGCGTACGGGGTGTCGCCCGGGGAGTATCTTACGCAGATCCGCCTGAAACAGGCGAAACGGTTGATATATGGCCACCCGGACATGCTGATCCGCGAGGTGGCGGAACGTGTGGGTTTTAAAAATCAACATCACTTTTCACGAACATTCAAGAAAAAGGTGGGTGTTTGGCCTACGCACTATGTAACGGAGAGGAGTGAATCCACCGAATGAAAAAGTGTATGATCGCCTCATGCTATACCGTCATTCCGGCGCTTTGCCTGTTTTTAGGAGGTTGCGCCGCGGGCCGGCCGGAACCCGCGCCCGACTTGCCGGTTGAATCTGCCGAAAGAACATATGCCATCGTCGTTAAAAACACAGAGAACCCGTACATGTCAGTCATGTACGGCGGTTTTCAGCGGGCCTGCGCTTCACTGGGGGCTCAAGCTGTGCTGACCGGACCGGGGGCAAACGGAGAACCCACACAGGCGGAGATCCTGGAAACATTGATCGCCGAGGAAGTGGATGCAATTGCAGTGGCGGCTAACGATATGGAAGAAGTATCGACTATGCTCCTCCGCGCGATGGAGGCCGGCATTCCCATCGTATCGCTGGATTCGATGGTGAACCCCGATGAACGGAATGTTCATATCCAACAAGCGTCGCCGGAGATGATCGGCCGCGTGCTCATCCAGGCAGCCGCACTTATCATGGATAACAACGGCTCTTTTGCGATCCTGACGACAACTGAAACAATGCCAAACCAAGCCAGCTGGCTGCGCTGGATGCACCGCGAACTCAGCGAGTACCCGGAGAAGTACCATGGAATGACGCTTGTGGAGACAGCCTACGGGATGGATGAGCACGGATCTTCTGCTGAAGCAACGCGGCGCCTTCTTCGGGATCATCCCGACCTAAGCCTGATCATCTCGCCTACGACTGTCGGTATGCAAGCCGCGGCGGGGATCATTCGCGAAATGAATGCCGCAACGCGCATCACGGGGCTGGGCCTGCCCTCGGAGATGGAGCCTTTCATCGTGGAGGGGATATGCCCATGGATGTATCTATGGAATCCGTCAGAACTCGGATATCTGGCCGCATACGCAGCGGACGCGCTGGTGGACGGGTTGATGACAGGCGCTGTAGACGAGATTCTTCATGCCGGAGAGTTGGGAGAAAAGATTGTGACGGAAAGCGAGGAAGGTGGCACTGAGATCGTCCTCGGCCACCCCAAGGTGTTTGATCTGACAAACATCGCAGTTTGGGGAGACTTGTTTTGATACTCACCAAGGATAAAGAGGAGGAGAACCCATGAACATCACGCGTAAACCTTATGGAACCCTTCCCGACGGCCGGGCTGTAACGGAGTATACCCTGCAAAACAGTTCCGGGGCAAGCTGCTCCATCCTGGACTACGGCGGAACCATCACGCGGATCCTGGTGCCTGACCGGGATGGTAGGCTGGGGGACGTGAACCTGGGCTTTGATGACGTGGCTCCTTATGAGCGGGACGAGGCCGGCTGTATGGGGGCTGTTATCGGCCGCTACGGCAACCGGATCGGCGGGGCGAGGTTCACCCTGGAAGGCCGCGAGTACCTGCTGGCAAAGAACAATGGAGAGAACAATTTACACGGCGGACCACAAGGCTTCAACCAGCGGCTGTGGCGGGCTGAGCCCGGCGAGAAGGACGGAGCGCCGGCGTTAACGCTTACCCTGCTGAGCCCGGATGGGGACATGGGCTTCCCGGGGGCCCTCACCGTGGAAGCGACCTATACCTTTGACGAGGAAAACGCCCTGGGCATTACCTACCTGGCTCATACGGACAAAACCACCCTATGCAACCTGACCAATCACGCCTACTTTAACCTGGACGGTCACGAAACGGGGACGGTGGATGGGCTGGAGCTGCAAATTTTCGCCGACGGCGTCCATGAGGTGGGAAAGGACCTCATCCCCACCGGCAGGGTGCTGCGGCCTGAAGATACGGTATACGGTTTTGAGAGGCCCACACGTCTGGGGGGGGTATTGGCCCTGACGGACAGCGACCCGGCCCTCCGTAACGCGGGCGGCGTGGATTTCAACTACCGCTTGGGGCGGGACCGAGAAACAAAGGTCTGCGCAATTCTATATTCACCGGCCACAGGGCGGGAAATGCGTACTGAAACCGATCAACCCGGCGTGCAGCTATATACCGGGCAGCATTTAAATTACACTGGCAAGGACGGGGTTCGATACGGGCGTTTTGCCGGACTGTGCCTGGAGACCCAGCATTACCCGGACAGCCCCCACCAGCCCCATTTTCCCTCCGTGGTGCTTCGCCCCCAGGAGGCGTATTTCAGCCGCACAGTATATCGCTTCGGCATCAGGGATTAAGTTCATTCAAGTATACGCCGGCTATTGAAAGGAAAGGTGACCCCCATGACGGACATGACCAGAGCCGCTGCCTGGGCGCTGCTTACGGAATTCAATCAGGACGAGTTTCACCTGCGCCACGGGCGGATTATGGAAGGCGTGATGCGTTGGTACGCCAACAAGCTGGGATATGGGGCCGAGGCGGATTTTTGGGCGGTTGTCGGCTTGCTGCATGACCTGGACTTTGAACGCTACCCGGATCAACACTGCATTAAGGCGCAGGATCTGCTGCGTGAGCGCGGCGCGGACGAAAGGTTGATTCACGCGGTGGCCAGCCACTGTTATGGCTTGACTGTGGACATCGCGCCGGAGCACGAGATGGAAAAAGTGCTCTTCGCCGCCGACGAACTCACGGGGTTGATCGGCGCGGTGGCTATTATGCGGCCGTCCGGCAGTTTGGATGACCTGGAAGCGCGCTCTGTGAAAAAGAAGTACAAAACCAGGTCCTTCGCCGCGGGCTGCTCGCGGGAGGTTATAGATCGCGGTGCGGAGATGCTTGGGTGGACGCTGGATGAGTTGATTGAGCAAACCATACAGGCGATGCGTTCTTTCTTCCCTATCGCCGCCTGCCCAGCAGACGGCTGACACCCAGCAGGCTAAAAATCCAGCCCAGCGGGCCGCAGCCGCAGCCCATGACTCTGCGCCCTCTATGGGCGGCCTTGCTTCCACCGAACACAAGCCATATTAAAATTGCCAGCACCACCAGCCCGCCGAAAGACAGCCCTTCGTTCTCCCGCGCTTTTTTTCGGGCATTGTTTTCATATTCTCTATCGGCGAAGCGGTTAATGGCCTTATTCAAAACATCGGGAATAAAGGAAGGAACGCGATCCGGGACCTCCGGAGCCTTTGGAATCTCCGGTACCGTATCCGCCAAGGCAGGCGCAGCGGGTATGGGAGTGGGTTCCATATCCTCCTGATAGGCCGTAAAAAGCCTTTGGGAATCCATGTCCACAGAGAACTGCTTTTCCAGCAACCGCCCAAAGGCTGCAAAGAACCTGCCAAAAGCATCTCCATATTGCTGTTCCTCCAGCAATCTCCCAAACTCGGTTGTACCGAGTAAAACATGCAAATTATGGTCGCTGACGGCTTTTTTAAACCCTTCGCCGGAAGCCGTGGCAAAGCTGTCCTCTCCTACTGCGGCCAGCAGCAAAAAACCGTTCTCACCCATTTCCCAATGGCGAAACAACCGGTTGGCGTAATCCTGAACGGCCAGCCCATCCAAAAAATGAACTGCGGCGACTTGCACTTTCACGCCGGCGCGGGTGTGCGCCAGGGCGGCAAAAGCCTCCATCTCTTTTCGCATCGATTCGGACAGCACGCCGGCGTCGTCCGTGACAACGCCCATGTCCGTGGGGAACCGTGCCTCAGCCCAAGCGAAGGAAGGAACCAGCGCTACCAGGATCATCACCAGCGCCCATCCTAAATATTTCTTTTTCATCTCATCACACTCTCTTCCCGCGCCCTCTTGCCGCGCCGTCATATATGCGTTCGTTCTTCATCTTTTTCATACATATCATCGATATAGCTCACAGGGCTTTACACCCAGCAGCCGGGCCAGCGCACCCCCTGTTCGGGTGTCCAGCAAGGCGTTAAAATCGGCCGCCGTTTGGTTATAATGGTCAATCACAGGGCTTTCCGCCAGATACCCCATATCCGCCGCCAGCATATTCAGATACGCCTGATCCCGGGAACTTGACAAAAAGCTGGCAGATCCTTGCAATTTTTCAGCCACCTGCGCAGCCGCGGCAGTCAGGCGGTCATCCTCCCTTTTTTGGGCGGAAAGATCGTCCTTGCTGTCCCGCAGGTTCTTGGCGGCTGTTTCAAGCGCCCGCACATCCGGGTCGTCGGCTGCCAGATGCCTGCGGGCTACCATGCATAGGTTCAACCCGTCAGCACCCCGAAAGCGCAGCGCCTCCATCAGCCCGCCGTCAACCGCAAGCAGGGCCGTCACCTGCCTGCGTTCATCATTAAACCCGGTAAGGGTACCATAAATCAGACCAAAAAGAACCAGAGCGAGTGCAATGACGCAACACACGCCAATGGAGAATTTGGATTTCATGATCGGGTTTTCCTTTCTGTGGTCTTTCAATTTCGGGGTTGTCCAACCGCCTTTGGCCTGTCAGCCGCGGAGGATGTTAGTGCCGCAGTTCCAGCAGCTTCTTTTTCAGCTCGCCTTCCATCATGATCAGGCTCTTCTCCGCCTCAACGCGCTTGGCGCGCCCTTCATCCTGGATTCGCATCACTTCATTAATGGTATCAATCAGGCTTTGATTGGTTTGGGTCAGGGTCTGCAGGTCGATAATTCCGCGCTCCGCCTCCTGGGCGGTCTGTATGGTGCCCATCTTCAGCGTTTCCGCATTCTTTGTGAGCAGTTCGTTGGTCATATCCGTCACAGCCTTCTGGGCCCGCAGGGCCTCCTGGCTGTGCTGCATGCCCAGCGCCAGCACGATCTGGCTCTTCCATAGGGGCAGCGTGTTGGATAATGTGCTCTGAATACGCTCAACCAGCAGGCTGTTGTTGTTTTGCAGCAGACGGATCTGGGGAGCCATTTGCAGCGCTACCTGGCGGGTCAGCTTTAGGTCATGGAGCTTCTTTTCAAAGCGGTCGCAGGAAGTCGCCATGTCATTAGCTCGCTGGGCGTCCATGGCGTCGCCGGAGGCGGCCGCCTTATCCTTAAGTTCCTGCAGGGAGCTGGCCCGTACTTTGGCTAGCTTCTCCTCCCCCGCCACGATGTACATGGTCAGCTCCTTAAAGTACTGAGTATTCATATCGTAGAGGTGATTGAATAAACTCACGTCTTTCAGCAGCCTGACCTGATAATCCTCCAGGGAGCCCGCGATGTTGCCTACGTTTGCTTCCACCGTTTGGAATCTGGTTTTTATATCCTCCACCGACCGCTTGGCGTTCCAAAACAGCCTCTGTACCCCCTTGGGGGCTTCCGCCGAATCCCCAAAGCCTCTGATTTCATTCACAAGCTTCACCAGCATGTTCCCTACATCGCCGGTTTGATCGGTGCGGACGGTATTCAGCGCGCTGTCGCTGAAATCCGCGATCTTTTTTTGAGCTTCCGCGCCAAAAAGCAGCACATGGTCCGGGTTGTCCAGGTTGATCTGTTCCACAAACGCCTGGATGCTCCGCCTGTCTTCCGCGGTAAGCATGGAGGTGTCCATGTCCTTCAGGGTGGTTTCCACTGCCTTTGGCGCGGCGTCCATGCCTAAGGTCTGTACAGCTTCGTCCAGAATAGCCTTGTCCTTAGCCATGGACGATGTGTCCAGAGTCAACACAGGGGCAGAGTGTTCGGCAATGGGCGCGGCATTGGCAACGGGCGTTGCGCCATTGTTTTCGGTCATGGGGTATCCCTCCTAATCCTTGGGGCCTCAGGCCCCGTTTACACCGGCTTCGCTGCGGGCTGAGCCACCGGCCTCTTCGCCCGCCGCAGAGCCGCTCGCTGCATGTGCGTCCACCTGGCGGTCAATCCAAGCCGCCTGCTTGGCTTGCAAAGCCGCCCGCTGCAGCTCGCTTTCCGCCAGGCCGTCTCTTTTAAGCATCTGTTCCAGCACGTCGATATCGGTGGTCAGATCCAACACATCGTCCCGATACAGGTTGTCCAGCATCTTTTGACAACCCTGCAGCACCACGCCCAATCCCTCGTCAATCCGGCTGCGTGCTTGCTGAGAACCTTGCCCGGCCTCATTCCGCTCCCCCAGCATCCGATAGCCTTTGACCAGCTTTAGCGTAGTAGGCAGGTAGTAATCCATAAATTTACGGATCTGACCTGCCTTGGCGGGCTTGTCATAGACCGCCCGGAACACTTCCGCGGTTTGGCTTTCCAGCCGGGTTAGCTTGTCGGTAAGGGATGGCTCCTCAATGAGCTTGTTTTCATCGTGAAGTTCGGTGATCATTAACCGGCCCTTGGCCAACAGGGCATCCACCTCCGAATTGCCCGTATCCGTAGCGATGTTTTTCAGGCTGTCCGGCTGCTTTTCCTTTACGGATAAGTCCAGTCCTTCACCCATCACCTTCACCACAGCGCCGAACAGGAAGCTGAGCACAAAAGCCAGGATGTACCCGCCCAGGGTATGGGGGTGGAACACGGCGGAAAAGACCGCAAACACTGCGCCAAACGCGATAATCCCCGCGCCAAGCCCCTTGGTCCTTTTTGGATTCCTCGTCCTGCTGCTCATTGGGTACTCCTTTGCTGATATATCCCGCTGTTTTGCGGGCTTCCGGGCGCGCTTTAGTGCTATTATAGCACAGTTGCGTGGAACGGAAAAGAATACGGAGTCAAAAACCGCTGAGTGGAAGGTGAAAGTTTTATGAGAATCTGATGAGAGTAACGGGGAGCTTTACACCATGCTTCCGTTTGAATCACGCGGAGCTTTTATACGATTGTTTCTTGCCCACATGAGTAGTATGAACAGTTCGATCACATACAGCGTCCCCAAGCTGGCGTATAAGGCTGTCATACTAAAACCGTTGATCAAAAATAGTGCAAATTGATTGCCTACCAATCCTGCCGCGCCCCACGCGCTCAAAGTCAATCCCAGCACTGTGGATAATTGTTGGATACTGTAATGTTGATCCAGGATGTTCGGTAAACAGCTGAAACCACAGCCATAGAAGAAATTAACGACCCACATCATCAGCAGCGTTGCCGTCAGTTTGTCGGCGTTCAGCGCCGCCGCAAAACAAACGGCCAAGGAACTACCCGCCATGATAAAGTAGGGAATATGTTTGCGTTTTAATCTGTCTTGCATCGAAGCCATGGATAACCTGCCCGCCAAATTAAATATAGCGCTGCCGATGCAATAGAGTACGATCTCTGAGATCTGCAGGACCGGATCTACGCCAATAAAACCATAAATTTGCTTTTCCTGGCTGATTAAAGCCAAACCGCATACGACATTTAGGAAAAACAGCAACCATAACAAGACGAATTTTTTAGTGAATATAATCTCTCTGATTTTCAGCGTTTTACGAAACGAATCCTCTGTTTCTGCCGTCATTGGTTTAAAAATGAGCAAGTATGCGATGAATATGCACACGCCATAAATCCCGGCCAGCAGATAAAACACGGAATAAACCGGGACAATTCTCAGAAAATAGGCGATCATGGGCGTGGCTGCCAGCTTTGCGAGGGCGAACCCCGCTACAGACAGCCCCGCGGCAAAACCCTTGTTTTTATCCAGCCAGATCATTAGCGTTTTCACCGGAGTGATGTAGCCAAACCCCAAACCTATACCCTGTATGACACCAAAGCCCAAAATTGTAACCAGTACGCTTCTGGTTTGGATGCCGAGTCCGGTAATGATCCAGCCCAGCGTAACCATGATAAACGTCAGTAAACTGGATCGCTTTACATCCTTTTCCACGAGTTTCCCTCCGAATGCGGCGGACATCCCCAGGAAAAAGATGGCCAACGAAAAGCACCATTCCGTAACCGATTGGCTAAAACCGGTATATGCGATAATATCTTCCTTAAACATCGTCCAGCAGTACACCGACCCGATGGAGAAATTGATTAAGAGCATGGGCAGGATTCCGTTAATGTACTTGTTTTTTTGCATCAAAAAGCACTTCTTTCCAGATGACATATAGGTTTGTTTCGTATAACGCCATTTCATTGCCATGCGAGGCAAATCAAATAAGCTGATCCAAACAGGATTATACACCATCGGCGGAGGACCATCAAGATGAAAATAGTCCATATTGTGAAATGATTTGTACGATTGACATCTGACGGATCCTTACTGAAAGAGCGGCCTGCCCGCCGCGTCATAAGTCAGCGGGCGCAAAAAAGTATGCCGATTGGGATCGGAAAGGGCCGTACCTTGAAAACCGGGGTACGGGCGTGCGTGAAAAACCAGCATGTCGCCGCCCCGGGCGTCGACGGTAAAGCTGTTGTGACCGGGGCCATACAAGCCATTCACCCCGTCGGTGCCCATTACGGGATCGGAGGACTTCATCCAACTAGCCGGATTCAGCAAATCGGCGTTCTCATCGGCGGTGAGCAGTCCCATGCAGTAACGCTCATCCGTCGCGCTGGCGGAATAGGTAATAAATACCAGTCCGTTGCGCGCCAGTACCGCAGGACCTTCGTTTACAAGGAAGCCCTGGCATTCCCAGGAATATTCCGGTTTAGAAAGCAACACGGCCGGCAGCCTTAATGTCCGGGGATTCTCCATCTCAGCGATATAGAGATTCGAATTTCCGGCTATGGCAGCGTCCCGCTGCGCCCAGACCAGGTAGCGGCGCCCGCGGTGCGTGAAGGTGGTGGCGTCCAGTGAGAAGGAGGACCATCCGGTATCAACGCGGCCCATAACCGTAAACATGCCCTCCAATGGATTTGCCGCCTTGTTTTCCAACACATAGATGCGATGGTCATAACAACCGTCGGCATCGGCGTCATCCTGGGAGGCGGCGAAATATATATACCATGCGTCATCCATAAAGTGAATCTCGGGCGCCCAGATATTTCTGCTCATCGGGCCCGACCCGCGCCGCCGCCACACGGCCTTGGCCGGCGCGCTCTTCAAACCGTCGAGGGTAGCCGCGCGGCGAAGCTCAATGCGGTCAAAGGAAGGCACGGACGCGGTGAAGTAATAATAGCCGTCCCTGTGCCGGCAGACAAACGGGTCTGCGCGCTGCTCAATGAGCAACTGCGTTTGATTGTCCATCGGGTTCATCCCTTCACACTGCCGGCGGTCATGCCTGCAATGAATGATTTCTGGTTGAGCAAAAAGATGGCCATAATCGGCAGCACACTCATAACCGCGCCGCTGAGCAAAAGGTCGTAGTTATTGCCGTAGGGCGTCAGCAAGGATTGAAGACCGATAGGCAGGGTCTGCATCTCCGTGGTGCGCAGCACGATCATGGGCCAAACCATCGCGTTCCAACTGCCCATTGCCATTAGAATGGTCATGGCTCCGAAGGCTGGCAGCATCAGCGGCAGCATCACCTTAAAGTAAATGCCGTACTCGGTACAACCGTCTATGCGTGCGGCCTCCATGAGCTCAGACGGCAGGCCCAGCGTGTACTGGCGGAAAAAGAACACGCCCGTAGCGGACACCAGGAAGGGCAGCACCACACCTTCCCGTGTGTTGATCAGTCGAAAAGCGTCCATCTGCTTGTACAGCGGCAGAATCAGGATTTCCACCGGAATCATCATCACGACAAGCACCAGCATAAAGAGCAGGTTACGCCCCCAAAAACTATATTTTCCCAATGCGTATCCTACCATGGAGGAGAAAAACAGCCCGCCGCATACCTGCATCAACAGGATGAGCGCACTGTTCAGGTACCAAAGCAGGTACACGCCGTCGCGCTCGGTATACAGCAGCCTGTAGTTTGCCAAATGGTAATTATGAAAGTCGAACTTAAACTGCAGACCGTTACGCACCATCTCCTGCCCCGATTTAAAGGAGGAGAGCAGCAGGAAAAAGAACGGCGCCAAGGCAAGCGCAGCCAGGATGCCCAGCAGCAGCGTACAGAATACCGTCGATACCCGTTTGCTGGCGGTCAGGCTTTGCATCAGCGCGCCTCCTTTTTAAACGAGCCGGTCATTCCCAGCTGAAGCACGTTAACCGCAAGTACGATACCCAGAAGCACGATGCCCGCCGCGCTGGCCAGGCCAAAGTTATTGCGGTTAAAGCCCTGGCTGTAGATGTAGCCTACGATGGTGGCGCCGATATCACCGGGAGTGCGCGCGCTGTTGAACAGCGTATAGCTCTCCGCAAACATAGAAAACCCGCCATAAATGCTGATGGTCAGCACATAAATGATGGTAGGTCTGACGGAAGGCACCGTGATGTGAAAAAATTGCTGCACAGCGTTCGCGCCGTCAATGCGCCCGGATTCGTAGAGCTCGCCGGGTATACTCTGCAATGCCGACAGGTAGTAAACGATGTTGACTCCCATCCATTTCCAACAGCAGAAGGTCACCAGCACGATCATGGTGGTGCTCTGCTTCGCGAGCCAATCCTGCGCCGGCAGCCCGAACGACCGAAGGGCGGCGTTGAACACCGCGTTTTCATTGGCCGAAAAGGCGTAGCGGAAGAACAGGCCCGCCATGACCACCGAGGTTAGCGCCGGAATGAACAGCGCGGATTTGATAGCGTTGGGGCGCTTGACCGAGCCGGAATTGAGCAGGCTGGCCAGCACCAGCGGAACCGGGATCAGGATCAGGCAGGTCCAGAAGGTATACCGCGCGCTGATGGCGACCGCCTTGATAAAATAATCGTTCTTCAAAAGCGCGTAGTTATCCAGCCCCGAAAATTGCGGGGGAGCGAAG